>CAYWTT010000055.1:0-13509 GCA_964461245.1 uncultured Prolixibacteraceae bacterium
TCACAAATATCCCATCCCCGAATTGACACCAGAAAACATTTTTTAATATTTGCTTAACATTGATTTTATGATGTCATTTTTTAGCAATTATTTATGACTTCCTAATTTTATTTAACAAGTAATTCCATTGCAGCCATCCAAAAGGATATCATCTTATTATTGATTTCCATCCTGTGAAAGACAAACTGTTTTCTATCAGGCATGTATGTCTTGCCAGCTGTCGATTACCGAGCCTGATCCCCACAAATGGCAAAAGAGGCTGTCCGTTTCCGAACAGCCTCTCCCCGCCTGAGATCAAAAGTCACCTGGGCTTTATTTTTTCTTTTTCGCCTGCTCTTCAGTGGCGATGGAATCCCGCATGGCGGTATCGGCAAGGATGTTTTTATATTTCATGTAGTCCATCACCCCAAGGTTCCCTGTTCTGAACGCTTCGGCAATAGCCAACGGTACCTGTGCTTCCGCTTCGATCACCTTGGCTCTGGCTTCCTGCGCCTTGGCGCGCATTTCCTGTTCAAGAGCCACGGCCATGGCACGCCTCTCCTCAGCTTTTGCCTGGGCAATGTTCTTGTCCGCCTCAGCCTGGTCCATCTGTAAACCCGCCCCGATATTTTTTCCAATGTCAATGTCGGCGATGTCAATGGAGAGAATTTCAAAGGCAGTTCCTGCATCCAATCCCTTCTCAAGTACGGTCCGGGAGATGAAATCCGGATTTTCGAGCACCTCTTTGTGGGAATGGGCCGATCCGATACTGGAAACTATGCCTTCACCCACGCGGGCAAGTACAGTCTCTTCTCCTGCCCCGCCGACCAACTGCCGGATATTGGCCCGTACCGTCACCCTTGCCTTGGCAATAAGCTGGATCCCGTCTTTTGCCACGGCCGTAACGGGAGGAGTATTGATCACTTTAGGATTTACCGACATTTGTACGGCTTCAAAAACATCGCGCCCGGCCAGGTCTATGGCAGTAGCCATGTTGAATGAAAGCTGAATATTGGCCTTAGAAGCAGAAACCAACGCATGCACTACGCTGGCCACATGCCCGCCTGCCAGAAAATGAGCTTCCAGGTCGTTTCGGTTCAGCGGAATGCCCGCTTTAGTCCCTTCAATCATCGCCCTTACAATGACACCGGGCGGCACTTTCCGGAATCGCATAAGAAACAACTGCATCAGGCTGATCCTGACCCCAGAAACAAGCGCCGAAAACCAAAGGCCAACGGGAACAAAATACAAAAATATGATAAGCAGGACCAGTATGCCCGTTATCAAACCAAAAATTCCTACAGTTTCAACCATTATTGTTCAGTTTTTAATAATTCCACAACTACTTTGTTCGGAAGAACCTTTACTACCTTCACCTCCCGGTTCGGATCAATAAACGATCCGGTGGAGATGGCATCCACGACCTCCCCGCATACTTTCACCTTTCCCGAAGGAGCCAGCCGTCCTGTGGTAATACCGGTATCACCGGCCTTGATCTTTTTCATGTCGAAGGTTTCCACTTTTCCCTCAATTCGGGTATCCAGCACCATTTTTTTTCCGGCTTTTGTCTTGAAGAAAAAGTAAAAGATAAGGGGGGCCGAAACCAACACAAACAGCAACGTTAAAAAGCCAGCCAGGGTACCGTACTTTGAAAATGCAAGGTAGACGCTTCCGATTAACATCAGTACACCTCCTATTCCGGCGATGGTAACACCCGGAATAACCACAAACTCCAGGATGAGCAGCAGCAATCCCAGCAGGATCAGAAAAATGATGATCAGGATGGTCATTTCATTCGATGGTAACAGTCAGTTCCCTTTCTATCAGGGCATCCTTCATGATTTTAAGGCTGGAAAATATTCCGTTCTTGATATCACATTTCCCGTTGTAGTGGGTGATAGTTGCACATTGTGAGGCCTGGTAATACTCATGATTGCATATTTCAACCAGTGCATCGATCACATATTCAAAGGTATGCACATCATCATTGTGAAGGATCAGTGTCTTAATATCACTTGAAATATCATCAGGATCCTGAACAGGTTTCTTTTTTATCTCCTTATCCGTCATTATTTGGCTGTTGTTTTTACCCCGGGTAAAGTTACTCTTTTTCCGTTCTTCAACGCTATGACAAAGGCATCTTTTATACCCTCCTGCCTCACCTGTGACTGCAATTTCAAGGCATCTTCAAAGTTTTTCAGGTTTCCGGTAGTGTATATGGTAATCCCTTCCTCATTCACATAGGTTTCGATGCTCCTGATTTTTTCCAGCTTATTGAACAACAGCTTCCTTTGTGCCGGAATGCCTTTGTTGTATGCACCGATCTGAACACGGTACGATATCTCATCTTCAGCAGCTTTATCCTGATCATTGCCGGAAACCTCCGGAACCGGAATATTCACAGCAACACTATCTTTCAGGATGGCAACTACGGTATCCGGGATTTCCACCGGCATCTGCGCAGCCTGTTTCATCCTGATCAGGGAGTCTTTCCATGCAGTGAAAGCCTCATATGCAGAAAAATCTGCATTTTCCCACCACTCCAGTTCAATCCGTCGGGCGTGATTGAAATGTTGGTCAACATCCGCATGCAGTATAAGATTACCCGATTCCAGATTTAAAATTTTTAAAGCAAGCGAATCCCTGATTGCTGGTTTCATGTTCCCGTGATATTGTTTCCGCAACCTGCTCACTTCCATCAGAAGGGAATCCAGCTGCTTTTTCTGTTTTGCACCTGCTTTAAATTCAGCAAGAGCGTCAGGCACCTGAAACATCTCCTCCAAGATATAGGTTACTTTATCATTGATCTGGAATTCAATGAATGAAGGCAAAACTTTTTTTATCTGTGCTGCAGGTGCAACAGCTGGATTTGCGGCTAGGGAACCGGCGGCCCCGCTTACATTCAGGGTGTCGGCAGTCAGCTTATCCGGAGCCGCACTAAGATTACCGCCTGTAAGGTTAGTGTTGTTTTGCCCGGTAACCGGATCAGTCTGAACTGGCGTTACAGTGGTTCCTCGGGGAGTTTTCTTTTCCTCTGCTGAAATACCACTGTTTTTTTCGGAAATAAAAGGATTAACCTGACTATAGCAAAGCGAAGAGAGTTCATCTACCTTGGTTTTTAAAATTTCGGCCGCAGATGCATAATTCCTGAAACGGTTATAATATCGTTGTGCACTGTTCCAGTTTTCCATGGCATGGTAATACATCCCGAGATAGAAACTGACTTTGGCCGGAACTTCGCCCGCCGAAGCAAGTAAAAGGTTCTTCTCTGCCTCGGTAATGAATTTCCCTGTTTCAACCAGACAGGCTCCGTAATAATATTTTAACAGGTAATCGTAGGGATAGTTATAGGCGAGCTCAGCGAAAACAGGCAATGCCTTTTCGAATTGTCCGTCGTCAAACCAAGCTATGGCAGTTTCCCGCTGTTCGGGTTGCCTGATTTCGCCGGCCCTTGAAGATACGTTCATCAGTATCAGAAGGCACAATAAAAATGTTAAATGAAAAGAAAATCCATTGTTTAGCATAACCTCATGACGGATTTCATCTGAATCCAAAATTATAAAAATTATGGGAATCCCGCAGTCAGCATTAATTTTAAAATATGGAAGGCAGCATGAAGCAGTAAAAATCGGAACCGATCCAATTTAAAATTATATTTGTAAAAATCAAAAGGATTAAGATTATGACAACACTAAAAATAGGAGACAAAGCCCCGGTTTTCAGCGGGCTTAATCAGAACGGCAAGGTCATCAACGGTGCAGATTTTGCCGGTAAAAAGCTGATCCTCTATTTTTATCCAAAAGATAACACTCCCGGTTGTACCGCTGAGGCCTGCAACCTGAATGATAATTATCAATACTGGCTTAACAAGGGTTATGAGGTGGTGGGTGTCAGTCCCGACAGTTCAAAATCACATCTGAAATTTGCCGAAAGGTATGGGTTAAAATTCAATCTGATTGCGGATCCTGATCTGAAAATCCTCCAGGATTTCGGCGTGTGGGGTGAAAAAAAAATGTATGGAAAAGCATACATGGGAGTATTAAGAACTACCTTTGTGATCGATGAAACCGGAATTATCCGTGAAATTTTCGAGAGTGTGGACACAAAAAATCACAGTAAACAAATAGAAACCGCCATAAATAACTAATCATATCATTATCATGACAAAAGAAGACCAGGTTGCTGTCAATAAGGAAAAGTTGAAAGCACTTCAACTGACCCTCGACAAAATAGAAAAGAGTTTTGGGAAAGGCTCCATCATGAGGATGGGAGACAAGCCAGTAGAAGATGTACCCGCCATTTCATCCGGTTCGATCGGGCTGGATGTGGCATTGGGGATTGGAGGATATCCCAAGGGCAGGATCATTGAGATATTTGGTCCCGAATCTTCAGGGAAGACTACATTGGCCATTCACGCGATAGCAGAAGCCCAAAAGACCGGAGGCATTGCGGCCATCATCGATGCGGAGCATGCCTTTGATCCTTACTATGCCCGCAAACTGGGTGTGAATACGGACGAACTTCTTATTTCCCAACCAGACCACGGTGAACAGGCCCTTGAAATTGCCGACAGTCTCATCCGCTCGGGAGCGGTGGATATCGTGGTGATCGATTCCGTGGCTGCCCTTACTCCCAAAGCGGAGCTGGAGGGAGACATGGGTGATCCGAAAATGGGGCTTCAGGCCAGGCTGATGTCACAGGCCCTGCGCAAACTCACAGCCAATATCAGTAAGACCAGAACCTGCTGCATTTTCATTAACCAGCTCCGTGAAAAAATCGGGGTGATGTTCGGAAATCCTGAAACCACCACCGGCGGGAATGCGCTTAAATTCTATGCTTCGGTCCGTTTGGATATCCGCCGCATCGGGCAGATCAAGGACGGAGAAGATGTGACCGGGAATAATGTCAGGGTGAAAGTGGTCAAGAATAAAATTGCCCCCCCCTTCCGGAAGGCAGAATTTGATATCCTTTACGGGGAAGGCATCTCTAAAAGTGGGGAGATCGTTGACCTGGGGGTCAATTACAATATCATCAAAAAAAGCGGATCCTGGTTCAGTTACGGCGACAACAAACTGGGTCAGGGACGCGAAGCCGTGCGCAAGCTGATCAAAGACAATCCGGAATTATCAGCTGAACTGGAATCCCGGATTATGCAGGTTATTACCATAATGCCGGCCGCGGAATAGCATAAGTTAACAAAACAGATTGTCACAGGATGGGCAGGGAAAGCCTGCTCTTCCGGTTTACTAGCCAGAGGTATGAAAGTTTTAAAATTTGGGGGAACTTCCGTTGGGAGTGCCGAAAACATCCGCAAAGTGAGTGAGATTCTTTCCCGTCAACGGGAGGATATCATTATAGTGGTATCTGCACTGGGCGGAATCACGGATAAAATATTGAATGCATCCCGGATGGCCGCCATGGGTACGGAGGGTTTTTTTCAGACAGAGTTGATGAACATCAGAGAGCGTCATGAGGAGGTAATCAGGTCACTGTTTCCGGAAGGATCGGATGTTTCAGCCAGCATAGGTCACCTGCTTCATGAACTGGAACAGGTGTTGACCGGTATCACCCTGGTGAACGAACTGACTCCAAAGACCTTGGACCGACTGCTGGGAATGGGCGAAAGAATGTCTTCGGTCATCATTGCCCGTTACCTGAATGTGGATTGGTACAATTCTGCTGACTATATTGTCACCGACAGCCACTACGGAAAAGCTGCCGTAAATTTCCCGGAAACCAACCGCCGTTTGGTGTCCAGATTCGGAAATTTCAAAGGAATGGCCCTCCTCCCGGGATTTATTGCCCGGAGCGAAACAGGGGATTACACTACCCTGGGCCGGGGAGGCTCCGATTATACTGCCGCAATTGTTGCGGCCGCGGTAAGTGCTTCCTCCCTGGAGATCTGGACCGACGTGGACGGATTCATGACTGCCGATCCGCGTGTGATCAGCAATGCATATACCATTCCCCGGCTCACCTATTCTGAAGCCATGGAACTGTCAAATTTCGGGGCTAAAGTCATTTACCCACCAACCATTCTGCCGGTTTACAAAAAAGATATCCCTGTACACATCAAGAATACGATGAATCCCGCCAATGAGGGTACTGTCATTACTAAAAGCAGCATGAACGGGAAGGAAAGGCCGATCAAGGGAATCTCTTCCATCCCCGGGATAGCGCTTATCACCATCCAGGGTATCGGGATGGTAGGGGTAACGGGAATTTCCATGCGGCTGTTCACTGCCATTGCCAGGGAAAAGATCAACATCATCTTTATTTCGCAGGCCTCATCCGAAAATACAATCAGTATTGCCGTGGAAGAGAATTTTGCCACCAGGGCGGGTGATGCCATAAAACACGAGTTTTACTGGGAGATCGAACAAGACCAGATCAACAGGGTACTGATCGAAACCGGACTGTCGATTGTGGCCATCGTGGGGGAAAATATGAAACATGCCACGGGTGTGGCCGGTAAATTGTTCAGCACCATCGGCCGAAACGGGATCAACGTGGTAGCCATTGCCCAGGGTGCTTCCGAATTGAATATCTCTTGGGTGGTAAAAAACAGCGATTTAAAGAAAACCCTCAATGTGGTCCACGAATCTTTTTTCCTTTCAGAGCATGCTGAATTGAATGTTTTTCTGATGGGCACTGGTCTCGTGGGAAGCAACCTGCTCAAACAAATTGCCTGTCAGCAGGAGAAACTGCTGCGCGATAATCATCTGAAAGTCAGGTTAAGTGGTATCGCCAATGTGGAAAAAATGGCGTTCAACCGTGAGGGTATCGAGGTGGCTGAATACCAGGCAGCCCTCGACGGATCCAAAGAAAAATCCTCGGTTAAGGCTTTTGTGGAAAAAATGACGGCCATGAACCTATACAACTCGGTCTTTGTAGATTGTACGGCATCACCCGAGGTTGCGGAAGAGTATCATCAGATTCTCGAATCCAACATTTCCATAGTGGCAGCCAATAAAATTGCCGCCTCATCACCCTATGAGAATTACCACCGGCTGAAACAGACGGCCAAGAACAAAGGGGTGAAGTTCCTTTTTGAAACGAATGTGGGCGCCGGTTTGCCCATTATCAACACGCTGAATGACCTGGTCCTTTCTGGTGACCGTATCCTTCGGATCGAAGCCGTGCTGACCGGCACGCTGAACTTCATTTTCAACACCATCTCGGAAGATATCCCGCTCAGCAAGGCCATTCGCATGGCCAAAGAAGCAGGTTATACCGAGCCTGATCCGCGGGTAGACCTCAGCGGGGCAGATGTGGTTCGAAAGCTGCTCATTCTGGCCCGGGAATCCGGTTACAAACTGGAAAAGGAGGATATCACCGTACACTCTTTTATTCCTAAAGCGTATTTTGAAGGAACGCTTACCGATTTCTGGGCAAAGATTCCCGCATTGGATAGAGAGTTCGAGGAAGGTCGTAAAAGGTTGGAAAAGAACCACCGGAAATGGCGTTTCGTAGCTGTCTTCGAAGAGGGCAATCCTCAGGTGGGGCTGCAGGAGATCGACAGGGACCATCCTTTCTACGATCTTGAGGGCAGTAACAATCTGATCATTTACCGGACAGAAAGATACAATGAATTCCCAATGCTGATCAAAGGATATGGTGCCGGTGCAGCCGTTACAGCTGCCGGTGTTTTTGCCGATCTGATCAGGGTATCGAATATATAATTTTCTGGCAACTGCCTCCTGGCGACCGGCCATTTCGAATTTCAATAAGATTTGCCCACAGCCGTTTCCAGAGGCCACTAGCCTGTTCTAAATGAGTAGATTATGAAATATATTATAATACTGGGTGACGGCATGGCCGACGAACCGCTTCCCGAACTGGGCGGGAAAACCCCGCTGCAGGCAGCTTTCAAACCGGCAATAGATGCATTAGCCCAAAAAGGATGTTGCGGCATGCTCCGCACCATCCCAGACGGAATGCCTGCTGGAAGTGAAATTGCCAATATGGCCGTGCTGGGATACGACGTGGAAAAGGTATATGAAGGCCGGGGAGTCCTGGAGGCAGCCAGCATGGGAATTAATCTTGAACCCGGAGACCTGGCCCTTCGATGCAATCTCATCTGCATGGAAAACGGGATCATTAAAAATCATTCAGCAGGCCATATTTCCACGGCAGAAGCCGAAGAGTTGATCCGCTTCCTGGCTAAGAAAATAGGGAATGAGACCATCTGTTTCTATCCAGGAGTTTCTTATCGCCACCTGTTGGTCATCAAAGGAGGCGATAAATCGCTGGAATGCACTCCGCCCCATGACGTGGCGGGAACCCCGTTCCGGGATGCACTGGTAAAAGCGACGGAAGTAAAAGCGCAAAAAACAGCAGCCCTGCTGAATTATCTCATCATCCGGTCTCAGTATATTTTGGCAGATCATCCGGTAAACCAAAGGAGAACAGCCGAGGGGAAAGACCCGGCCAGCTGCATCTGGCCCTGGTCGCCGGGATATCGTCCCCAGATGCCCACTCTGAAGGAAATGTACGGGATTGAAAATTCAGCAGCTATATCGGCCGTGGACCTGATCCAGGGAATCGGTGTATATGCCGGTATGGAAATCATCAAAGTGCCGGGGGCAACCGGATTGTACGATACCAATTACGAGGGTAAAGCCCTTGCTGCTGTGGAGGCGCTGAAGAACCATGACTTTGTCTATCTCCACATTGAAGCCAGTGATGAAGCCGGTCACGAAGGGGATGCCTCTCTGAAAACCAAGACCATTGAATTCCTCGATCGACGGGTGGTTAAAAACATCGTTGCTGCCTGTGAAGAGATGAAGGAACCTGTAGCCATAGCCCTCCTGCCGGATCATCCTACCCCGTGTACGATCCGGACCCATACCCGGGAGGCCGTACCTTTTATTATCTATAAACCGGGAAATAATCCTGATCAGGTAGCGGTTTATGATGAGTTCTCAGTCCGCAGTGGCGGTTACGGACAAAAAAAGGGTGAAGAGTTTATGAAAATTTTCCTTTCGGAATAAGGGAAATCAGAAACCAAAATTCAGGATTTTTTATTTATGAAGTATTACAGCACGAATCACCGGGTTCAGCCGGTAACGCTGAAAGAAGCGGTAATAAAAGGATTGGCTGCCGATAACGGGCTTTTCATGCCAGAGCGGATTGAAAAATTTGATCCTCTTTTCTTTGACTGGATCGACCTGCTCTCCTTCCAGGAAATTGCTTATGAAGCAGCTTTTAAATTTTTTGGTGAAGACATAGATCCTGCTCATCTCAGGGAGATAGTAAACGACACTCTCTCTTTCGATTGTCCGGTTGCTCAGGTAAGCCCCGGAATCTGGAGCCTTGAATTATTCCATGGGCCCACTTTGGCGTTCAAGGATGTCGGGGCACGCTTCATGGCTCGCATATTGCGTTACTTCCTGGAGAAAAACGGCAAAAGGGTCAATGTACTGGTGGCTACATCGGGAGACACAGGCAGTGCGGTGGCTAACGGATTTCTGGGTGTGGAGGGGATCCATGTTTTTGTACTCTATCCCAAAGGCAAGGTAAGTGAAATTCAGGAAAAGCAATTCACCACACTGGGAGATAATATCACAGCCATTGAGGTGGAGGGAACCTTTGATGACTGCCAGCGGCTGGTGAAAACTGCATTTCTGGATGAAGAACTGAACGGCAAAATGCAGCTGACATCTGCCAATTCGATCAATGTTGCCCGATTTTTGCCCCAGGTTTTTTACTATTTCAATGCCTTTGCCCGTCTGAAAAAAGAACTGGAAAACAAAGAACTCGTGATCGCAGTCCCCAGCGGGAATTTCGGCAACCTCACAGCCGGACTTTTTGCCCGTGAAATGGGATTGCCCGTTGCCGGCTTTATTGCCGCCAATAATGAGAACGATGTGGTTTATCAATATTTGCAGACTGGATATTACCAGCCAGCAACATCGGTCGAAACCATTGCCAATGCCATGGACGTGGGGAACCCGAGCAACTTTGCCCGCATACTCGATCTCTACGACAACTCCTGGGAGAAGATCAAATCAGTCATCACCGGATGCCGTTATTCTGATGATGAGATCAAAACGACGATCAGGAAGGTATACGGAACCACAGGATACCTTTGCGATCCGCACGGTGCATGTGGCTATGCCGCACTGGAAGAAAACCTCACTCCTCACCAGACCGGTGTATTTTTGGAAACGGCCCATCCCGCCAAGTTTATAAACACCATGGAGGAAATCGTAGGTTACGGGAAAATTCCGCTTCCTGACAAGCTGGCCGCTTTCATGAAGGGGAAGAAGCAATCTATACCCCTTTCTGCCAGATATGAGGAGTTCAGGGAATTCCTCAGTTCCACCCTGTAGTCATCACATTGACATGCAGCAGCTTGTTATTCCTCATCCCCGCCTGAGGAGAGAAATGAGGAATTTCCCGCCTGCAACAAGCCATTTGGAAGTTTAACTGCCCCTGCCGGATCAACTCACGATTTTTCCTGTTCTTATGATCATAATTAGACCAAAATTGCCTATATTGGGGGAAGTTTACAGTGCGAACCCGGCCGGTAAAACCGGTTACAGATATGACAATGAAATGCAATTCCCTGTGGCCCTTTGGGGGTATTCTTATGTTGATGCTGTCATTTTCGGCAGTTCATGCACAGTATTCCGCAGAACCGGGGATAGCCGGCGGTAAACTACTGAAAAGCGCTTCGACTGTAATTTCAATTCCTGATTTGGAAGAAACGGGAATGAATCAGCTCATCACGGTCAAAGGAAACTATTCACTCTCTGCAGCAGCCGTCGGGGATTATCCTGCGACGTCCATGAATGTGCAGGTTCAGAAACCATCTGCTAATGCAACCGTTTACAGGGCGTTTCTGTTTTCCGTGGCAACATGGGACTCCGTGGGTGATCACTGTGTCTCACTGAACGGAAAACCGCTGGAATGGAACGGATCTGCCATAAGAAGCTGGAGGGGCGGAACCGAAAAATTTTATAATTACTATGCTGATGTCACTTTCCTCACCGCATCCCTTATTGATCCCCTGCCAGCCGGCACCTATACGGTCCCGGTCATGGAATGCAATACATACAACATAGAAGGCGAAGCTTTACTGGTAATATTTTCCGATCCTTCAGCTCCCAACCAGACCATCGCCATTTTTTGGGGAGGACTGGGCTCCCTGGGTGATTATTTCACGGTCTCGCTGGCCGGTCCGGTCAATCCTGATGATGATGCCTCGGTATTGGATATGGGACTTGGAATCAGTTTCGGATTCCAGGGGGCCAATCAGTACTCCTATATTGAGGCCGGAGGAACCAGGATCAGTTCATGTGCAGGCGGACAGGACGACGGTCTGAACAAACAAATGAACGGATCTTTGATTACCCTGGGCGGCTTGGGAGATTCACACGACAATCCTTCAGATCCATATGCCAGGCCGACCGGCGATCCCCGGATCGATGATGAACTCTACAATCTGCTGCCCTTTGTACCCAAAGAAACGGCCAAACTGACGGTAAGCACTTACAATCCATCCTATGACGATAATATTTTCCTGGCCTATTTTGTGATTTCCGGTGAGGCGGATGTATCCAAGGGATGCATCGGCCCTACAAGTGGAGGAACTATCGGAAATGGCCAGATCATATGCAGCGGATCAGACCCATCACCTCTCACTAGCCTGGCCTTGCCAACCGGACAAAATGGTCCCTTGCATTACAAATGGCAGCAATCGGTTACTGGCAGCCAAACCGGTTTCAGCGATATGGAGGCGTCCGATTCGGAAACCTGGGACCCGGGAGTACTGGTCCGCACTACCTGGTTTAAAAGGATTTCCCGGGTGGAATGCATGACCGGCTGGGAGGAAGGAGCTGAATCAAATGTGATTGAAATAACGGTAAATAATCCTCCTGTCCTTACCCAGCAACCTTCCAATGCAGCCGTATGCATCAACGACACGGTCAGGTTCACCGTCACTGCCACAGGTGATTCCCTTTCCTATCAGTGGTACAAAAAAGGGATTCCCGATATGATGCTGACGGACGGCGGGCCCATTTCCGGCACCACCACCCAAACGCTCACCTTTTCGATGGCAAGTACAACCGACGCTGCTGATTACTATGTAGTGGTCCGAAACCGCTGGTGCCCTGAAGTCCGGTCAGAAGTTTGTAAACTGGCTGTAAAGGAAGTGTCGGTTTTTCCCAACCCGGTCCAATATTCCGACCCGGTTACATTCACCGCAACATTACACAACGGGGCTCTGGGCTTTCCGGATATTTCCGGTGTGCTCTTCAAGGTCAACGGTATTCCACAAACCAATACCCCGCTGACTCTGGCTACAAGTAACCGTGACAAAACAGCTTCTTTCACTGCTTTTGCAGCGGATACTTTGGGCTTCAGGACAGTTTCAGCCGGGTTCACGGATGATAACCACCTCCCATGGGGCTGTATACCGGAAATTTCCTGGGAAACCGGGTGTGAAAATGCCAGAATCGTTTACAATGGCGTGGAAATCCAGGCAACGCCTTATGGCTCCTCCAAAGCCAAAGTGAACCTGATTGCAGTTATCGGGGAGATGAATGACGGTCATTCCCGGCACATTACCTTCCCCGCCCCCTGTTTGACTTTCAACCTGTATGAGGGAGATAATCCCACTCCGGCATATTCCGTTACATCGCCGGTGATCGCCACCCTTACTCCGGAGGATACACTGACCGGCATTGCCGCAACCTGGATAGAAATCGACCTGGGAGATAAAAAATACAGGGATTTTACCATTGAAATCATCAATTCAGGATGCAATTTCCTCTATTGCGATCCTTCTCCTGTTTACGCCAGACTGCTGATATACAAGCCAGACAGAGATGCCGTTACCGGTACCGGCCTTGTGGCTACGCAGGATTCCTATGGATTTTTACAGGGAGAAGCCGATACCCGCGCCTTATTTTCATTCCATGCCGGAATCGATAAACGAAGAACCCAGCTGCAGGGTGCATCCCATATCAACTACTGGAGAAAAATCAACGGAATATTGCATGACCTGCGGATCAGATCAGACGACATTTTGACCCTTGGAGCAGATATTACCGATCCGGAGAATATGCGGGCTGATATTACTGCTAAAGCACGACTGGGCAACATAACCACCGGCCATATTCCCGAAGAGAAACTCCATTTATATGTAACTCTGACCGACAGGGGGGAACCCGGAAAAGATGATCAGATCGGGATTACCCTCTGGCGGGTCAATGCAGCAGACAATCCGGTCACCCTGGTCTATTCCTCTTCATGGAAAGAATTAAAAACCAAGGAGGAATTACTTTCGGGTGGCAACCTTATCGTCCACAGCGGATTCAGTCTCCAGTCCGGAAAGGAAGAGGCAAAATCTGCCACCACGGATATTCCCGGGTCTGTGCCTGATTTGACAGTATATCCCAATCCCTTCACGGAAAGTCTCATCTTCGGATTCACCTCTATTACCGATACCCATGCCCGGATCGACCTGTTTGACCTGACCGGCCGGATGGTAAAAACCGTGTTTGATGCTGAAATTAAAAG
>CAYWTT010000056.1:0-13397 GCA_964461245.1 uncultured Prolixibacteraceae bacterium
ACATCCGTTTCGGCCAGAATGGGGATTTGCCGGGCAGGTTCCGTAATGGCCTTGCCGGAGCCGGAAGGGGTTCCAGAGAGTGCAGCCTCAATTCCCTGTGAGGAAGGTTCTATCTTACGGCCACAGCCTACGCCCAGCCCTATCGCTCCGCTGGTGAGCAGTACATTGGTGAAAAAATCTCTTCTTTTCATAAGAATAAATGGTTGGATAATAATGTAAGAAACATGGTTTACAACTCAGTGCTGACCGGAATTACTCCGGAATTACCGGTTGGCACCAGGCCACTTCCCGGTCTCCTTCACGGAATGGATTCTCTTTCATCTTGTCGGAGACAATCTTTGCCCGGACAAACAGAATATCCCTGTCCACCTCAAAAACAGCCTTGCCTCCTGGTGCTTCTTTCAGGACCGATACCTGTCCATCCGCTTTTTTGCATCCGATGAACTGCACCTTGTAATTTACCCCGGGCTCTTCCTGAACGGATATTTTCAAACGGTTCTTCCGGAAACTCACCTCTTTGAGGGTAACCCCTGTGGAGGCGTAAAAATCACCTCTTTTCATGGCTTCAATCAAGGATGCGGTGGTTAGTTCTTCCGCTTTTACCATGACCCAACCCCTGCCGGGATTGGCACTTTTGATGCCCTGAACATGATAAGAGTGCGTATCGTCGGTGGCTACAGCCAGCAAGAGCGGTTTACCCTTCCGGGCAAAAGTCAGATTGATCTGGTCCCACATGGTTTCCGTCCCCGGATGGGTTTCATCCCCATAGTTGTATACCTGGGGATGTCCGTTATATACTTCTAAAAAACGGGCTCCTTCCAGTGGTATGATATCTTCAGTCGTAATGGCAAAATGGAAGTTGGGATGATTGATCTGGACCATCATGGGCAATCCCGTTTCTTTCTCCTGATGCAACACGGCATTGATATCGTTTTGCATAACTTCGGTGACCGATCCTCCTTTTTGAGGGGGAATGACCGACCGGATGTTGGCGGCACAAAGATGAACGGGTTTCTTGTCTATACCGTCGCTGATCTCCTCGGAAGGAAGGATCAGAAATTTGTTTTTTTCTTCAAACAGGGATTTGTATTCTTCCAGGGTTTTCAGGCGGACACTGAACCTTCCGGTATCAGAACTGAACTTTACCCATTCCGGTCCATATTTCGCCCTGTAATCCCCGAATGCTTTCAGGTGAGTCTCATTGTCGGGAATCAGTTTCCACTTTTCCCCTTCAGCCAGAATATTGTGATCAGTTAAGGAGATGAACTGGTACCCGTGCGATTTGTACCACTCCATCACCACTTCGGGAAAGGCATCGCCGTCACTCCAGTATGAATGGCAATGAAGATTGCCTTTATACCACTTTGGGGTGGATTTATCCCCCTGAAATCCATAAAATAAGAATATGCCGGACAGAAGTGCCGCTGTGAGTAATTTGGTTTTCAGTTGTTTCATTTCAGGCAGGAATTAAAAGTTTATAAATGGATGATGGAGAAGCAGCCCGCAAAGCCACCATTTGATATTTCTCCCTATAAAAACGCTTTAAAATTAACACTCCCGGAGATTCATGCAAATGAAAATTCATGAATTCTTGCAGGGTATGTCTATTCCAACCTTTTCAGGGAGGCACCAATCTGCCGGAACCTGATCAATTCACTCCGGTTAAAATCCGATGGAAGGTTTTCTGATGCGGGAATTATCCCGACTGCACCTTCAGAAAATGAACTTGTAATATGGAATTACAGCGGATCTGAACCTTAAAGTTTGGCTTTTCGGCTCCTGTTGATCCACATCTGTTCGATCTCTTCCAGGGATTTTCCTGTGGTTTCAGGTAACAGCTTCCAGACGATCAGCAGATAAGGGACGCACATGATGGCAAACAACCAGAAGGTTCCGGCCGGAGTAAGCCGGGTCAGCATCCACGGAGTAAGCTGGCCGATCAGATACGTTCCTACCCAGAGTGACAACCCGGAGATGGACATGGCAGCTCCTCTGACCTTGACCGGATACATTTCGGAAAGAAGTACGAAAATCACTGCGCAGATGGATATTGCGCAACAGAATATATACAGCAAAAAGAAAGTCAGAAGGAAAACCGAAGAAAGGCCCCAGCCTGTCCCGAAAGCAAAATACCATCCGATACAGAACAGGGTGAGGATCATCCCCGATACACCCCAATAGACCAGCTGCTTTCTTCCCACCCGGTCAATAATGGCCAGGGCAAGCACTGTAGTCAGCATATTCACCAAACCTACCATCACCTGGTAGAAGAGGGAATCCCCGCTTGACAGTCCGCTCTCTTTAAATATGGAAGGGCCGTAATACAACACGGCGTTTACTCCCATGAACTGGCCCAGCATAGCCAGTGCCACACCGATGAAGAGTGCCATCCTGAATCCGGGTTGGAAAAGTAAACGCCAGTCTGAACGTACTTCAGATGAAACCAGTTCTTTTACATTATTGAGGTGGCGCCTGGCTTCGCCCTCACCGTATATCCTGCCCATAATTAGTGTGGCCTGGCATTCTTTCCCCTTTACGATCAACCACCGCGGACTTTCGGGGATCAGAAAAAGCACCAGGAAAAAGCACAGGGCAGGGACGGCTTCCATGCCGAGCATCCCGCGCCAGGCTTCAGTAGCAAAGATCTTGTGGTACAAATCCTGGGGTGCTCCTGCATGTAACAGGGAATAAGAGTAATTCAGTAAGCCGTAATTGGCCAGATAGGCACCCAGAAATCCGGCTGTAATCGCCAGCTGATAGAGCGAAACCAGTTGTCCCCGGTAACGTGGAACCGATACTTCAGCAATGTAAAGGGGGGAGATTACTGAGGCCACCCCAATTCCAACGCCGCCAATTATCCGGGCTGTGATTAACTGGATTTCATCGGCTGCAACCATACATCCTAGTCCGGAAACAGAAAAGAGAATTGCTGACAACAACAGGACTATTTTACGGCCAAAACGGTCACTTAACGGACCGGCAAATAAAACCCCGATTATGGATCCGACAAGAGCACAGCCCACATACCATCCCTTTCCGAAATCATCGAGATTAAACTGGGTGGCCACCTGGTCCACCGTGCCGGAAATAACGGCCGTATCATACCCGAATAAAAACCCGCCCAAAGCGGCGACAAATGAGAGCCAGATAATATAACCCAACCGACCGGAATCTTTATTTATCATTATATGAAAGAATTACAGTTTCTTTTCATTCTACAACTGTTCCCGGTAGGATATCCGTTTCCCTCCTCAGCTTTCCCTCACCCACGAGCCAAAAGGTTCAGATCTGGTACAGGCTGAGTGGTTTATTTACCACGATACCGTTGGAACTTTGTTCATTGTAAAGAAAATGTATTATGGATAAATTATCAATTGGGTGCAGCCCTATTTTTTTAAAATTCTGTTGAAGGGCCGAAAATGGCTGAAAGATTCTAAAAAGGAAGTGTGATATGGCCGGGGGAATAGGGGTGTTTTGAGGAACCCGACAGGTTTTAAACCTGTCAGGTTCCATGAGGTTGGGTTAATTGCTGTTTTTATCCCACCACAGGGGTGTTGTTTCCAGATCAAGTCCGCCCAGCATTTCGGTCGCCCTTGCAATCTGAGCCGGCTGGGTGTTCTTTTCATCAGTTGTATAGGGCAGCCGGGTGATGATTTGGCCCAGCGATGGATTTACCAGCGCATTGGCAGAGAATTTTTTCGGGTAGATTTTGGGAAGCCGTGTTCTCCTGTATTCAGCCCATGCTTCGAAGCTGATCGGGAACAGGGCCAGCCATTTCTGAGTGAGAATCTGTTCATATTGTTCCTCCTTGTTCCCGGAGAATTTCACCGGGATATTGGTCATTGCCGGATGGTAATACGGGTAGTCTTCAGGAGCTACCGGCAGTGCGGTGCTGTTGATATAGCTGGCAATAGTGGAGGATGAGAAAGTGGCTCCTTTCCATTGTTTGATGGAAATCTCAATTCCCTTTTCATAGAAAGACTGAGCTGTACCTCCCATATTCCATCCGCGCCATGCCCCTTCAGCTTTCAGGAACCAGGTTTCAGCCGAATTAATGATATTTACCGGGGTAACCAGTTGTTTCCCATCCTTGAAGCGGGGACCATATTTAGAATACGATTTGAAGTAATTAACCTGGATTTGTTCAAATCCGTTGGCCATTCCATGGTAGCCACCTACCTGGGCTTTCAGTACTTCAGGATAACCCGCTGCATCAATGACGCTGTTATAAGCCACGGGTGACCAATACTCGTCTATGCGGGGATCATTATATCCTTTCATCAGGCTTTCCATGCTGGCGCTCATGATGTCCTGGTAGAATGATTCCATACGGGGCATTCCGTTGCCTCCACTGGAAAGCTGGTTCATGGCCATTAAAGCATCATCGTTGTTTACTTCCATCAGGGGATTGGCAACAGCCGCTTCTGCTTCTTTCTGAGCCTTGACGGGATCTATATTTGAGATTCTTATAGCCAAGCGCAGGCGGAGGGTGTTGGCAAATTTCAGCCACTTTGAAACGTCCCCGTTATATATCAGGTCGCCCACTCCAAAAACATTCAGCGACGGATTTTTCTGGAGTTCGGATTTCAGAGTGTTTGTCGCATTGGTGAGATCGTCAAACATTTTGTAATACACATCTTTCTGACTCTCATAGGGGATCTCTTCCTGTCCGTTTCCGGCAGCCGTGTAAGGCACAGGTCCCCAGATGTCGGTCACGCGGTGCATCAGCCACACCTTCCATATCAGGGCCACATTATAGGCTGCATCATTCACCCCGTTGCGAGATACATCCAAAATGCTGTTCAGCGGAGGAATCGCACTGGTATAAATCCGGTTAAACCCGGTATTATGCCAGCCGTAATTCATGATCAACGCCTCCTGGTTGTAAATGCCGCAGGCCGTGTATCCGCACAGGTGAAGGGCTACTGTACTCGACATGCGGCTCATATTATCGGTGGTGAGCCAGTTAATTCCTTCATATTGTGTTCTTGAAAAGAGCCCTGCCAATTCCTTGGGCCCTACAGCCATCATTTTGGTCTTATCGGTGTTGTATTCGGTAAAATCATCGGTGCACGAATACAAAGAACAAATAAGGATTACCGTACTGAACATTTTCAAGAGCAGCCGGTGTATACTATCTTTTTTCATATATTTCAATTTTTTATCAGTTAACCCATTACAATGTCATCCTTATATTGAAACCAAGTGTCCGAGAACCGGGGAGGAATGCACTTTCAGCACCCTGTCCGTTTCTGTCGACATCATAGGTAACATCAGGATCAAACCATTTACATCCGTTGTAAATGTAAAACAGGTTACGGCCAATGGCGGAAATTCTCAATGACTTGATGATGTTGCTCTTTAATGGAATCGAATATCCAAAAGAAAGTTCACGCAGTCGTGAGTTATCGGCTTTGCGGTTATAGGGTTCTCCGGCACCGAAACTGATTCTCCCTCCTACCAGCTGGGCATAGGCCTGGGCGGAGATGTTCACCGTGTTGGGCGTATAGGTTTTGTTTCCCTGGGTATCCACAATTTCCTGCACCCCATCAAATACAATCCCGGTTTCCCGGCCTTCCAGTGATTCGGTGCTGGTACCGCAGGCCATCATCATGGCCTCGGTGGCCGACTGTCTGACACCGCCCCAGTTTAAATCAATGAGGAAAGAGAGATACCAGTTCTTATATTGCATGGTGTTGGTAATGCCACTCCTCCAGTCATAGTTGAAATTTCCCAGATACAGGTTGGCTTTGGAATCCACCTTAGGCATCCCCAGCGCATCCACAATGACCTGACCTGCATCGTTCCGGACAAAACCCTTGGTAAAGATCTCCCCGAATGGTTTTCCGACAATGGCCCAGGTTTCCCCTATAGACAGGTTGGGTGAACTGATCTGGTATTTGTTGAGTGTTTTTGACAGCTCGATGACTTTATTGTCATTCATTGCAAAATTGAAGTCTATGTTCCAGTTGAAATCCTGTCTTTTTACAGGGATTGCAAAAATCATAAACTCAATGCCTCTGTTCTCAATGTTTCCGCAATTGATCCTTCCGCTGCCGAAACCGGAGGTGGGCGGAGAGGTAATGGTGATCAGCTGGTTATAAGTATTCGATTTATAGTAGGTAAAATCAATTCCCAGCCGGTTATCCAGGAAATGGATCTGACCTCCTGCTTCCCATGATTTGGTCTTTTCCGGGATCAGGTTTACCGGAACTTTGGTGCCCGCGGGATACACCATCCCTGCAGGACCGTTTGAAGCTCTGCTGTATGTCTGGAAAATCTGGGCAAAGCCGGCATCGTTACCTACTTCTGCGTAAGATCCGCGAAGTTTTACATACGACAGGACTTTAGGAAGGGTTACCATATCCGACACGACGGCGGTTAATCCGATGGAAGGATAGAAATAATCATATGGAGCAGGCAGGGTGGAACTCCAGTCATTCCTTGCCGTGGCATCCAGGAAGAGATAGTTGCGGAAGCCCAGCTGTGCCATCCCGTATACCGATTGTTTCTGAATGCGTGATTCCGCATCTGTGGTGGTAAGAGTCACTCCATAATTAAGGGCAAATTTGTTTTCTGCACTTAATTCCCCTGTCGCTGAATTGATGCTTCTCCCCCGGGAATCACGGATTTCCGCTCCTGCATTGAAGTTTACATGAAAATCTTTCGTGATGTCTTTATCGAAAACCAGAAGGGCATCTCCGTTCAGGATCTGCGATTTGGAAAACCCCGTCTCATAACCTCCCTTACCTGAATTCACATATTGGGTATCCCAGTACCGTTTGATTTCACTGTCGGAATTTCCGGCCGTCATACCCCCTCTGAGCTGTAAGGAAAGCCAGCCTGTAAAATTGTATTTTACGGTCAGCAATGCATTGACATTATTGGATGTGCTTGGATTTTCATATCCATACATGGACCAGTATGGATTGATCACATTGGTTGAATTTGGTATCCATACCCGCTGTTTGTATTCACCGGCAGCTGTATAGTATGAATAATCGGAGACATCAGCGATCCTCAGGCTTCGAGGCATTCTGATCAGCTGGTGCATGGGACTGAACAGATCGTCCCCGGTGGTCGGCTTATCTTTGACAAGCTGCCGGAACCAGGTTGTTTTAAAATCAAGATTCAGGTTTTTGATCAGTTCAGCTGTTAAACGAAGATTGAAATTGTGGCGCTGCATTTTATTATCTGCTAAAACTCCCTGGGCCGTGGTATTGCTGTAGGAAAAATAGGTGGTGGATTTTTCGGTGCCGGCACTATAAGAGAAACTATTGGTCAGGTTATGCCCCGTGCGAAAGAAATCCCTGACATTGTCAGGTTGAGGTTCCAGTTTAGTCTCCTTTCCGGTCCAGTCAACCACGGTCTGACCGGTCATCTTGGGCCCCCAGCTGTATACATCCGTATTGGGCAGGAATATTCCGTTCAACCCCTGTGCATAGGTATTCTGCAAATCCGGATATAAATAGGGCAAATCGAACGTAGTCACGGAATTGACCTCTACCCTGGCTTCCCCGCTTTTTCCTTTTTTCGTGGTGATCACGATCACCCCGTTGTTGGCGCTGGAACCATACAGGGCTGAAGCTGCCGGTCCTTTCAGCACGTTCATGCTCTGGACATCATCGGGATTAATGCTCGATAATCCGCCGCCGGAGCTGCTGTAGGGAATTCCATCCACCACGATAAGGGGCTGATTGTTCCCGTTTATTGATCGGTCACCACGGATGATGATACGCGGATCGCCTGAAACCCCGCTTGTCCCGGTCGATGCTGTAATCGACACCCCGGCCACTTTACCGGCCAGCGCATTCCCCAAACTTACATCCCTCACCGACGACAAAATTTCCACGTTGACCTGCTGGGTAGCGTAGGTAAGCGATTTCTTGCTTCGCTCAATACCCAGGGCGGTCACCACTACCTCATCCACCCCAAAGGTTGTCTCTTCCATGGTCACGTTAAAAACCGTATTCCCGGCAATCGGGATCTCCTGGCTTTTCATGCCTACAAAAGTAAAGTACAACGTTTGGGCATTTACGGGGACACTCAGCCGGAATCTTCCTTCGGAATCGGTTGTGGTACCAATAGTCGTGCCTTTAACAATCAGGGCTACCCCTGGCAAAGGCTGATTCTTGCTGTCTCTTACCGTTCCGGAAATCTCCCTTCGGTTCGGTTGGTCCATTTCCGCGCTTTTACTGTTCGGCTCTGTTCTTGTTCCTCCGGAATAGTTGATGGCTGATACAACCAACGTTCCCGCAAATACAAAAACAGCAAACAGGTTCATTTTTAATAAAACACCATCCAATTTGTTCCTTCCTCGGAAGGCTTGGATCACAGATTTTTTTTCCATAAGTTCGAGATATTAGAGGTGAATAAACTGAAAGGAAGGATTAACTGACTAAGACCGGTGAACTCAAAATAGATTAACCGGTCTTTTGATGTCCGTCTTTCCCTCCCTTTTTTTCATAGATTAAACTGGTTAAGGTTTTTAAAGGATCAGGTATAATTGCCGGATGAGATCGGGATATGATTTGTCGTTCATTCCAGCCCGACTCCCTGCGTTTGTCTAAACAGGTAAACTCTTAAATAGCTAGATTAGTGAAGTCTAACTTACAACATTTTTCGGAAAAAATCAAGATATAATATTTAAAAACCAGCCTTTTTTCAAAAAACAAGTCAAGTAGAAGTGCAGAATTAGGTAACTAAAAATGGGGAACAGCAATGACGGTTCAAATCCGCATAATAGAAGATTGACTTTCATCATTTATCCTGGTCAGGAGAACTTCCGGGGATCATTTCACAAGGGTTACCGGATAGGTTTGGATATTCCAGGCATCGAAAGGATTAGTAGTAATAAAGGTGAGACTTCTCTTTTCATTTTCTTTCAGCCAGATGATCCGGGTATCAGCAGGATCGGCACTGGCTTTTACCCCACCTTCCACTTTAAGGTCAACCAGTGAGCCATTCCTGACCAGGAAGGGAACGGGTTTCAATCCTGCCGTTTCAGAAATGGACAACTGCCCTGGAGAGACGGTTACTGCGGGTGCGGTCTCTTCATAGAAGAAGCGGGTGACCTGATGGGTAATGGTATCCATGGTTCTGTTCAGTTTGCCTGAACGTGTCAGTTCGGGTTCGTGACCCAGACCTTTCAGCGTCACCAGCCGGTTGCGGATACCATGGGCCTGGAGCCAGTCATGGATCGGTTTTGATCCGTACATTTTATCTGTCAGGAGACGATTTATTCCCATTGAATTCTGAAAAGGGTGGTCATAGTTATAAGGGACTATTTCATCGGCAGTCCCGTGAATGGATAACACCGGGATACTTTTATTCCGGCCGATGATTTTTAAATTGCTCACGGCACCCCACAGGTTGGCTACCGCCTTGATTTCGAATGGATCGGTAAAGTTGTTTCCTGAGTCTTCGATCTTTCCGACCAGACCCTCTTTTTCTGCCTTGAGGATTCCGGCCGGACGCTCCGCATTATCCATGTAAGCCACGTTCAGCGAGGCAATGGCACCTGCGCTTGTGCCACCCACATATACCTGATTCGGATTGATTCCCAGTTCCCGAGCATGATGAGATAAATACCTCAATGCCGCGTGGGCATCCTGGATGGCGCGATACCCGCTCATCTCCAGATCACTGGCAAGCGGTTTGAATCCCAGCCGGTAATTGATGGAGGCCACGACATAACCCCTTTTCGCCAAAGCGAAAGCCAGTGCTTTTTCGGTTACCGCCTCTTTGCTCCCCACATAAAATGCCCCGCCGTGAATGAGCATCACCAAAGGCCTGTCGGACAGGGTGTCGTCTTTCGGTGAATACAAATCCATTTTCAGGTCCAGGGGCTGCTGATCCCGGAAGGTTTTTACCAATCCTTTCCCCAGCACCTCAATATAAGGATCATCGGAATAGGGGGAACTGGTCCAGTACCCCTTTGCTTTTCCATAAACCATATCACTTTGAACGGCCAGTTCGCTGAAGATCTCTTTCTGATAACGTTCCCCCGGTTGCACAGGCAGATCCGGACGCCGGATCAGACTGAAACTTACCCTGGGTCTGAAAAAAAAGAAGATCCTTTTTGTATTGTATAAGCTAAGTTTGCCTGCCAGGGAAGAGGAATCCGCTTGGGCAGGATTCAACCGGCCTGTGAACCGGTCGGATTGAAAACGGGGACGGTTACCCGATAAAAGCAACGAAAAGGTATGGCTGCTCTCCACGGCTTTTCCCCTGTTTTCGACAAAGAAACCCTGCATGCCTGACGGATCGGAATAATTTACCACCAGGACAACCTGGTCGTCACCAATCTTCCCGTCATATATTCCCCGTTCAGGGAAACCGGTCTGCGCAGACAACGCACCCGAAAATGCCAGCCTCATCCATATGAGACTCAATAAATAACGCTTTCCCATCTTGACATGGCCTTTATAATGCCAATCCTGAATTGTTTGTGCAAAAATAAAGGTTAAATATTTTGTCCGAGGATGGAGATCATCTATATCCGGTTTAAGTCAATTATACAGTGCAAAAATTAATATGACTGTAACAATCGCCTGCATTGCTAAGTTAAAATCTGTTTAATCCGATGAAAATCATTTCTTTGAAATTAATGTGAATATCTGTTTAATAAAATTTGTATCTTGCGCCCATCAAATTTTATCACAACATGTATAAAGGAAAAGTAAAATTTTTTGATGAAACGAGAGGTTTCGGATTCATCAAGGACACAGATTCGGAAAAAGAGTATTTTGTTCATTCATCAGGATTGGTTGAACCCATCCGTGAAAATGATGAAGTAACCTTTGAACTGAAGGAAGGAAGAAAAGGATTAAACGCGGTTAATGTCAAAATATCATAAGTCTGTACATTAAAACAAACGTTTTTTCGTGTGTATTAAGAACCGGAAGGCGGGAATTCTCCTGTCTTCCGGTTCTTTTTTTAATCACACTCCGATATGCAGGCTCTGATGTATTTATTCCGGTATAAGCTGGGGAAGGGTTGTTTGACATGACCCAGACAGAGTCTCAGTTATATTTGTTCCTGTCATATGTAAGGGCACTATCCCCTGCCAGGGGGTGTGCTAAAGTACGGGCCTTAAGATTTAGCGTACTTAAACCAAATAAAAGGTTACCTTTGCCCCCTTAATTTATATAATGACATTTAGAAAACTAGGAATTATTGAGCCCATTCTCGACGCCTTATCGGCTGAGGGCTACCAACACCCCACACCCATTCAGGAACAAGCCATACCCATTCTCCTCAGGGGGAAAGACCTTCTTGGTTGCGCACAAACCGGTACCGGTAAGACAGCAGCCTTTGCCATACCCATTCTTCAGCATCTCTGTCTCGAAAAAGAGACCCGGGGTAAAAACCCGCGAAAGATCAGGGCACTTATTATTACCCCGACCAGGGAACTGGCCATCCAGATAGGCGAAAGCTTTACCACTTACGGAAAATTCACAGGCATAAAAAACACCGTCATTTTTGGCGGGGTCAAGCAAGGAACACAGGTACAAGCCCTCCAACAGGGAGTGGATGTGCTGGTTGCCACGCCAGGCCGCTTGCTTGATCTGATGGACCAGGGATACATTTCATTGGAGAACATAGGATATTCAGTACTTGACGAGGCCGACAGGATGCTTGATATGGGTTTTATCCATGATATCCGGAAAATCATAGCCAGGCTTCCCGCCAAACGGCAATCCCTGTTTTTTTCAGCCACCATGCCTCCCGATATTGTGGAGCTGTCGAGGAAAATTCTGGGAAATCCGGAAAAAGTGAGTGTAACTCCTGAAAAAACCACTGCAGAAAAGGTGGAACAAGCCCTCTTTTTTGTGGATAAACCTGACAAGCCCGGATTATTGATCCATTTGCTGGAAGAGAACCCGGAAGCTTCAGTTCTGGTATTCACGCGAACCAAACATGGCGCTGATAAAATTGTCAGGTTACTGAACAAAGCAGGAATTGAATCCGGTGCGATCCATGGGAATAAGTCACAGGGAGCACGGCAACTGGCACTTGGGAATTTTAAAAATGGTCATCTGAAGGTTCTGGTTGCCACCGACATTGCCGCCCGCGGTATTGACATCGATGAGTTGCAACTGGTGATCAATTATGACCTTCCCAATATTCCCGAAACATATGTGCACCGAATCGGCAGGACCGGCAGGGCAGGAGCCTTGGGGTCAGCGGTGTCGTTTTGCGATTCGGAGGAAAAGGCTTATCTCCGGGATATCCAAAAACTGATAAACCAAACGATCCCGGTGGTGCAAGATCATCCCTTCCTCACTGGTAACGGGATGGAAATTCGGTATACGCAGGAAAAAACGCAATCTGTTCAGCGACCGGTGAGGTCATCCGCTTTGGAAAAGATTAAGGGTAATCAACACAGGTCACAAACTCACCATGCTGTTACTCCTGACAAAGTGCCACAAAAACCTGTTTCTGGCGTCATCAGGAGAAATCCGCTCGCAAGGATAGAACAAAAAGCCGGAAGCAGCCGCATTATCCATTTGAGAAGAGGATAAATATACCTGACTGAAAATCCGCTTCGGAGGAGGCTTAATAATTGCATGAATTGTATCTATACCATGACAGACCCTGAAAAGTCTGTTCCGGGTTTATCATTAATTTAACGGGTTGTCTTATCTTTGCCTGACAGGAAAGTCTGGATTTATTGACCGGCTGAATCGCTCCGAACAGAATATCCAAATTCTTGAAATATGATAGTGACCTGTGTATATGTTCATGTGAAGCCCGATGTCATTCAGGATTTTATTGCTGCCACAACGGCCAATCATCTTGAATCGATAAAGGAACCGGGCAATCTGCGTTTTGATTTCATTCAGCAGGCTGATGATCCAAGCCGTTTCATGATCTATGAGGCCTATGTTTCGGAAGAGGCTGCGGCAGCCCATAAAACGACGCTTCATTATATGAGATGGAGGGATACTGTGAGTGATTTTATGGCTGAACCGAGGATGGGCATCAGGTATAACGTGATACAGCCGGGCGGCATGACCCTATGATAAAGCCATTTCAGTTTGCCCGGCTACCGAAGATATTCTTCGGAATGGGTGAAATCTCCGTGCTGCCGGGGATTGTTAAAAAACTGGGTCCTTCGGTCCTTATTGTAACGGGCAGGAAATCATTTTCCGTTACCCCCGCCGCGCAGGAACTTTTCAGGCAGTTTGAGATTTCCGGTGTCAGATATTCCTTGATAACCGTGGCACAGGAACCTTCGGTTGAGCTGATTGATGAAGCCGTGATCCGGTTCAGTAATGAGCCGGTGGCCGTGGTGGTGGGTATCGGGGGAGGCAGTGTGCTGGACGCGGGGAAAGCCATCTCGGCCATGCTTTACAGAAACGAGAGTGTGGCCTGGTTTCTGGAAGGTGTCG
>CAYWTT010000057.1:0-13343 GCA_964461245.1 uncultured Prolixibacteraceae bacterium
GCCCGACTGATCCGTCAACTGACGGACAGCCGTTCGGGCGGGCCTGCCCGACTGAGCGAGGACAGTCGTTCAGGCGGGCCTGCCCGACTGAGCGAGGACAGTCGTTCGGGCGGGGGGATTTAGGGATCAAATCAACTTCCCGGAGTAGACTCAACATAAAAAAATCAAAACAATGAAAATCGGAAAATTGGATTTTAAGGAATATGCTGCCAAGAAGCCGGTGACGATTACTTCGGCAGGAAAGATGATGTCGGCAAAAGAGGTTTTGGCCGACCGTACCTTTAGTTTTGGATCGCTGCATGCTTTTACGGCCAGTCAGCAGAAGCAGCTGGCCCTTGAGCGCTACAAGATGGAACCTGATTTCAAACTCGGAATTTTCAACCAGGGCGTAATGACTAAAGCAGAAGTCATAAAGAATATCGAGGACGAGACGGACTTCGGAAAGATTGCCATCCAGGCTGAAATGCAGTATTGCAACGAGTTGATGGATGCAGTCAGGGCAAACGCAATCCCGGCCTATCCCCATGCACAGATCAGGCCGATCACGGATATCGAACCCATCAAGGTACTTCGCCGGTGTGTATGGCTGAAGCTGAAGACCACCGCGCTGTTTGCTGAAAATACAACCGATTCGGTGACTTCACCCTTTGCTGCATACCGGATTGCTCAGGTACATCCCGTTTTTGCCGCACGCGGATTTAACGTGGTGGTCAATTCGGGGGTGAATGACACCCGCACCAATTTTGTCACCACCGCAAAAAAATCGCTTACCGTCTATCTCAGCGGAATAGGACATGGGAACTATACCCTCTATACGGGACATGCCGGGTGCCATATCCTGGAAGTTGGAGCGTATGATCCGGCAGAGGTGAAGGACAAGGCGATCCACTTCCTCAGCTGCCGCACAGCAGCCCAGCTGGGTCCCGACACGGTAACCCGGGGAGCCAAATGTTATGCCGGATATAACGAGAATTTCACTTTCGTCTGGGATGATCCTTCTACCCCCATCAACGAAGTGGATCTCTTCAAACGGTGCGACAGCACATTTGATATTTGGATGGCCAACGGGCATACCGCCCAACAATCCTTTAACGCGGCCATTGCCACTTTCAATGCCTCCATTGCGCTGGTTCCCGGAACGACCGCTGCCTCCTGGCTGACCTACGACCGAGATCACTTCAAACTTCATGGTAATACTGCCACAGCGATTCTGCCATACCGGTATGTGAAGATCTGCCTGCCGCTGGCCACTCCGCTGCTGGAAGAAAAACTGGCTGAAGCGGGAGAACTGGTTGAATAACGGGTTTGGAGTTTGGGGGTTTGGGGGTTTGCAGGTTTATAGGTTTGTAAGTTTGAATGTCTGGAGGTTTGAGAGTTTGTAAGTTTGATGATTAGTTGCAGAGTTCACTAAAAGTATTTTTGATCTGGTAGTGTTGGACGATAATGGTAATGAATATTTTAATATTTTTTTATTCTAGACCACATGACAATAACTGAGTTTGAAGAGCTGGAAATCTGGAAGGATGCCAGAGAATTATGTAAAGTTATTCGAAAATATTCATCCAGGGAATATTTCCGACAAGATTTTGGTTTGAAAAATCAGATCAATAATGCTTCTGGGTCCATAATGGATAATATTGCTGAGGGATTTGAACGGGATGGTAACAGGGAATTCCTGCAATTTCTAAGCGTTTCAAAAGCATCATGTGGCGAAGTACGATCCCAGAGTTATCGGGCTTTTGATGCAGGTTTTATTGATGCAACTGAATTAAAAGACCTGTTGTCAAGGACAGAAATTTTGCGAAAGAAAATCATTGGTTTTATGTTTTACCTCAAGAGAACTGATATCTCTGGCAGAAAATTCAAGCCGGTGAATTCTGAAACCAATAATCCTGACAAAACAAAATCTTGTAATCCTGAAACCCCCAAACCTAAAAACATATAAACCTACAAACCTGTAACCCCGTATACCCGTAAATCTGTAATAATACATTGACTAAAAAAAAAAGAGATGACCATGCCCAAAATTGACCGCCGGAACCAGAAGCGGCCGCTGTGTTACGACCCCCGGCGGAAGAAGTTCATCTTTTTCAGGGAGATCACCTCCGGAAAGGAGAAGATCATTCCCCTGGAAAATCTCTCCCTGGACGACAAAAAACTGCTTGTGGTGGAGCGGCAAAAGACGGGCCCTGACTACCGGGTACAATCCATGAGCGGTATGCCCTATACTCGGGATGATGTAGTGAAGGCCATCCTGAAGGACGAGGAGTTCGGCCGGATGACGGTCGAAGCGGAGGTCTCCATGCTGAAGGATCTCCTCAGCGAAATCCAGCGGAATCTGGAAGAGAAATAGTCATTTGCACTTCGTGCGTCATGGATGGTCATTGGTGCCCGCCAGAACGATTTGTCGGGCTGGCTGCGCACGTCATGCATGGTCAATTAGACTGCGCGCGTCATCTATAGTCATTAATAGTCATTTTGGTTATGAGATTAGATGAGTTAAAAGTGTACCAATTATCAATGGATATCGGGGAAGAAATATGGAATATTGTCATTAAATGGAGTTATTTTGAAAAAGATACCGTTGGTAAACAAATTGGTAAGAGCTGCAGATTCAATTGCTGCTAATTTATCTGAAGGCTTTGGCCGATATCATTACAGGGAAAGTGAAAATTTCGGATATTATTCAAGAGGTTCACTTTTTGAAACCAAAACATGGCTTGTCAAAGCCTCTAACAGGAAATTAATTGAAAAAGTTGTTTTCATTAGTTTAATGACTCATATTGAAACAATTGGGATTAAATTAAACAACTATATAAATTCAATAGGCAAAAATCCCTCTGATAGCGAAGCCAATGACGCCCGTCAGGGCAAATGACCTTAATGACGCGAAGGTATTACGCCCGTTAGGACCACAGTTCGGAGCCAGGGGTAGTTTGGAAGTCATATGACCGCACAAATGAATTTTTGATTTTCAGTGGTTATGAACCACTATCTTGCCTCGTAAAGTTGAAACTATTGATTAACAGCTGGATAAAAAGTCCTCTTTAGCCCACCCGACTGAACGAGGATAGTCGTTCGGGCGGGGGGATTTAGGGGTGAAAAAGTCCAGGATAATTCATTTCCAAACACATACAGATTTTCTTGTTTACTCGGGGGGATTTAGGGGTCTTATAATCCACGACCAGTGACGGACCTGTCGGGGATAATTTGTTCAATCCGATTTTTTCAAATATTAAGCGTATCTTCAGCCCAAATTTATCTGAGAATGATGCCAACTGTCAATCCGAATGTAAAAAAGAGTTATCTGTTCAGCCTGCTCCTGATCCCGGTAGCTTCCGCGATCCTTGTCTTTGTAACCCACCATTTTGTATTTAAGGCAGGCGTGGCCGCATCGGGAATCCTGATCCTTCTGTGGCTGTTCTATTCAGGAAACCGCAACTTTGAGAACGTCTGGCTGATTGTGACCGCCTTCTTCTTCTCCATTATCGGTGACTGGTTTTTATCCAACAAACACGACCTGCCATGGATGTTCATAGCCGGCATAGCTTTCTTTTTCTTTGCTCATGTTTGTTACCTGATGTTTGCCTTGAAATATGGAAAAATAAATATCAACTTCGCAGGGTATCTCCTGGTGGCTTACCTGATCTTCTTTTTTGTATGGCTCAGACCGGGCATTGCCGGAATGGGCCTAAAGGCGGCCGCATTCTTTTACCTCGTCATTTCCTGTATCTCCTTCAGCGCTGCCGCCGGAATCAAACGCCTCCCCCCATTGGCCAGAAAAGGCTTTATTTTCGGCATTTTTCTGATCCTCTTTTCTGATACCATCATTGCTTTAAGAGAATTCACCCTTTTGCAATCCCTGAAGTTTCTGATCCTCCCAACCTATTACCTGGCGCAGATAAGCATCACTTTTGCCCTGATGGAATCCATGACCGCACCCAAAGAGGAGGTTCAAGGAAATGATCCTGCATCCTGAAGTTTATTCCTTTGCCGAAAGCCTTACCCGGATAGTTCCGTTGCCTTCTTTGAACAAATAAGCAGGTAGACGGATTTCAATCCGTTTCAGTCCGTCGATCTTCCGGTCGAGATAAAAGGGTGGGGGATCGAGGGAAATGACCGAGACACTTAATTCCGGCTGGTCAAGTATCTCCAGTTGAAGTTTCTTTTCGTCCTGTCGTAAAACTGCTCCCCCTTTTGTTATTTCCATATCCGCTGTGGTGATCATCTGCCAGGTCAGGTCTTCAGTATTTTTATTCAAAATAAACCTGTCTTCGATCAGCAGGGAATGGTTATTTTCCCTGACGAATCGCCTTGTGGCATTTTGGATGTTTCCGCCGTATACGCTTGTGAGGTCAAAGGTGGCTTCCGGGACATCACCTTCTTTGAAATTTATCAGAGGTACAAATCCTTCCACCCTGAAAGGAGCGTGGTTGATGGTCAGGGTACTGTGTCCGAAATTGTTCTTTGTAAGGAGCAGCCATCGCTGACAATCCTGACATCTGCCCCAGAGATCAAAACCGGTCTGCTCAATTTGATTGTATCCCTGATTACCCGGATCGACTGACCAACGTACGCCGTTCAGTTCGAAAATGAATGAACCGGCATCCATGTTTCCGTGATTATTGTTGGCTTTACCTCCCTTTCCACCGAAATAATACTGATGAGGATCGTTCTCTCCACCGCGGAAAATCACGATCGGATTGGACCCTTCCCCTTTCCACGTCAGAGGCAGGGTCGTAACCTTCAGGGGGGTGAAATCGGACAGCCAGACCAGTCCGGCACCTGCCAGTCGCGGCAGTTTTCCCATCGACGCGGGTGGCAGCAGGAGCTTCTCCTTTTCTATCCAGCTCTGATTCCCTGTTTGTGCGGCAAACCAGGCCAAAGTGATGTCAGCTCCTTCGTTGTCCCTGTCACCACAATCTGAAAAGTTAAAATACCATCCCGAAGGGGCCACGGTGAGCAGCCTGAAATCGGCGCTTTTCAGAAAAGCCGGATATTGGGCCAGTCCGAAGTCGGTTCCCAAGGCACTGCTAAGCATCGAGGAGGTGACGACCGAAAAACTGGTCCCGTAGCTCCAATAGGTGGTACCTTCTGGGTAGACTCCGTCGGGGGCATACTCCTGAAGGGCATATGGCATTCCTTCGAGTGCGCGGGCTATTGTGCGGGCCGCCAGCGCGGGATCTTTCCCGGCAATGGCTAAGGAAGCGGCAATCATTCCTCCGTGGCACACCTGGTTCCAATTGTTGTTGACTTTGATCCAACTCATCTCTTTTTCTGAATAACTGGGCTGTATTCCTTTTTCGATCAGGGTTTTCTGTGCCTGCTCCCTGGTATCAGCAGGCCAATCATTCCCGGTCCAGTCAAGGGCAATGGCCACTGCCACCGACATTTCCGCTACATCGAGGTAATGCGAGGGATTCCAGTCACTGAAAAGGCAAACGGCAGTCACCTCGTTGACTATCCTTTTCAAAATAACCGGATCTTTCTCCATCCGGTATACCATCGACAGAATATTCATCCGGTAAAGCATCTCCCGTGAGACTCCCAAAAGCCGGCGACCTGTCAGCTCCCTTTTCAGCAGATCCTGTGACACAATTTTTGAGGCGTTCAACTTAATGGCCGAATAATAGTTCCGGACCACAGGATCAGTTTTGATCTTCTGCTTCAGGATCTTCTCTTTCGAAGGAGTGAGAATCAGACGTGGCGTGGATCTCCTGATATGGGCCTTCAGCCACGCTTCGGTCAACGGATTTTCAAGCCTGACGGGTTCTTCCGTCAGGGAGTATGCCTCCAACCTGACAAGGGTCATGGAGAAAATCAAAAGGGGCAGCATCAATCTAAAACCGGGATGTTTCATTTTATTTTGGTTTATTTTATTAAGGTCATTTGCGCCCGCCAGAACGATTGGTCTGACTGGTTGCGTTCCAAGCTCTTTGCTCTCCCGACCTCCTATCGTCGATACGGGACTATGCTTGCTCTTTGCTCTTTGCTCCAAGCCCTAAGCTCTTTGCCTTTTAAGGGTCATTTCCCTGTTTTGCTGATTAATAAATCTTCCAGTTTTTCTATCGGAACATCCTTCGCAATCACCCTCTTTTCACTGTCCAACAGGTAGATCATCGGGATGGCATATATATCATATCGCTCCTCAATCCTTTCGTTTCCGTCGGGATCATATACATTCAGCCAATCCAGACGTGAAGAGGCAATGTATTTTTCCCATTTCTGCTTCTGCCGGTCAAGATATACCGCAAATACCTTCACCCCCTGTTCCTGATATTTCCGGTATACAAGAGAGAGATGTCCGGTGATGGGTCCACAGGCTTCACAATCCGGATTGAAAAAGTAAAGGATGGTCAGGGCAGCCTTCACATCTGATAACCGGAGCTTCTCTCCCGAAAGGGTTTCCAGCCGCAAATCCGTCGCAGTCTGTCCCACCGGATTCAATTTTGATTTTTCCGTCCTCTCCCTGACCTTTTCCACAAAAGCCGGATCATTCCAACGGTCGGGCTCACTTAGGATGTAATTTTCACCGATCAGGGCCGATACCCGTAGATTTTCGGGATCAGATGACTTCCTGTACAAACCGTAGAGAGACCGAACGGTGAAATTATACACATCCTGGTTCTTGCCGGCCAATTCCAATATTTTATCGATCCTCTGGTAAATCGAGTCGGGATGGGGTTGTACCACCTGCTGAAAATAGTAAGCCAGTTTTTTCTCATAAAGCGGAATGGTCACTAACCGCGGATCGGAAAAATCGGTGCCGTCAAAAAAATGATTGGTATAATAGCGGTAAGCCATCTCCTGAATATCTGGTTCCCTGTCTGATCCTTCCGCATTAACTGCCGGTTCAGGGATTTCAGGATAAATGATCAGTCCGATATTTAAAGTCAGCAGGCTGCCCGGAAATTCCTTCTTCAGGGAGTCAGTGCGGTTTTTCATTCCTGTAGTGAGTTGAACGACAGCAGCATTGAACTTTTTAACCGAATCGGCCTGCCAGTTGAAGCGAAGCAACTTTCTTTGCAGGTCCTTGCGGCGATTTCCATTATCTTCGAGATACCTTGTAAAATCTGCCAGGGCACTGTTCTCCGGTGAATTTTTAAAGGCAAGGGTAGCGGTAACTTTCGTGATATCTGCAAAAATGGAAAATTGCTGATCCAGGGAGTCACTGATCATGAACTCAATAATGTCCTTCCCTTTAATGCCGGTTGCGTACATGCCCGGTTTAAGCGGATCCACTCCTGAAAATCGGTTCCCCTTGGGGGCCACTTTTTCGGTATGCAGATTTTCGATTTGGGAACCCCTGAAGCGGGCCAGAAAGACTGAGTCGTTCACGGAACAACCATCCAGGCGGATCCGGATGGAATATCCTTCCTTTTCTCCCCGGCATCCGGTTATCACTCCGCCAAGCGTCAGGCATAAAAGCAGAAAACCACTGAAAGCTAGTTTGTTCATTTGATTAGTTTTTATTGTCAGGTTGTCAGTAATATACGATAAGGGCTTTAAATTTCATTCTTACGGTTCACAAAGGTCCTTATTTTTCCATTTCCTCCTTGTTGATCCGGCCTAAAATCCTTCCCGACTGATGTCTCCTCAGCCAATCAAAGATCCGGTTGATCCGGTTCACCCTTGTGTCAGGTCCGGAAGCCCCGTTTACCCAGTCACAGAAAAATTTGCGGGTGTGATAGGAGTGTCTCAGGAAAACCTCTTTCATGTCAGGTTCATTTTCCAGCAACCAGTCAAGCTCTTCAGGAATTTCCACATTCCTGGATTCCAGATCCTGTTCGACCACAACCTGTACTTTATCGCCATCTCCTTTTCCGATGACGGTCCTCACGTCCATGGAGACGCTCAGCCAATATTCTCCGTTTCCTTTGGGTAAGAGGCTTTTCCGGACAAAATGGCCGTCAAACCATATTTTAACCTTCACCTGTTTCCGGGTACCGAATTCCAGGTATGCATCATAGGGAAAATCAATATAGTACCCACCCCGTGGGCCACGGTACAGATCCCCGGTAAATTCATATTGCTTTCGCTGGTCTGACATGCAATGTACCCGATGTTTTATTTTTGCTTTGGAGAGGCATTCATGACCATCTCCACATTTTTCATCAATTTGGAATAACCTGCCCGCATGACCGGTGAGTCCCGGAACAGCTCACTGAAGCGTGTTTCATCCATTTCTGTCCATTCTTTCGCAGAGAGTTCCAGAAGGGCTGATGAAGGAATGAATTCATTTTCTTGATGTTCTGCGATCCCGCGGTTCCAGGGGCATACCTCCTGACAGATGTCGCAGCCAAAAACCCGGTTCTGCAACGACCCCCTGAATATTTCATCCGGTCCGGTTTTGTTTTCAATGGTCTGGTAGGAGATACACCGCCGGGCATCCACAATCCGGGGTGCAAGGATGGCCTTTGTGGGACAGGCCTCCATGCAACGGGTGCAGTTTCCGCAATGATCGGGAGATTCCACGGGATTGTCGTACAGGAGTTCGGCATCCAGGATTATTTCACCGATAAATAGGTAGCTTCCCAGTTTTCTGCTGATCAGATTGCTGTTTTTTCCGATCCAGCCCAAACCTGCCCGCCGGGCCCATGCCCGTTCCAATACGGGTGCCGAATCCACAAAAATCCTGCCTGTACATCCGGGAATATTTTCACAGAGATATTGCAGCAGTTGCCGGAGTTTCGATTTCATGACCTGATGGTAGTCCTTGCCGAGAGCATATTTTGAGAGGAGAGGGGCCTCAAAATCGGCTTGCCTGACCGGGGTGTAAAAGTTCTGAACCACTACAATGACCGTTTTGGCATTTTCGACCAGTTTCCGCGGATCAAGCCGTTTTTCCATATTCCGGGCCATGTAGGACATGGTGCCCTGCATGCAGCTATCCAGCCAGGTCTGAAGATGAACCTGCTCTTCTGCCAGAAAACAGGCCGGTAGAATGCCACATTCAGCAAATCCCAGCTCCCTGGAAAGATTCTTTACATATCCGGTTATTTGTTTGTTATCCACAATTTGATCTTTTTACAAAGATGCATCAACAGGTTTCTCTTTTTCAAAAATAAACAATAATCATCGGAGAGAAGCATTTGCACTGTACAAATCCCATTTTCTCAAATTTCTTTTAAAATATGCTCCCCCCTCATTTGTCGGGAAGGAGGCCTGCAACATTTAAAAAATAAGGCAAAAGGTCAGGATGGGAAAATTGCACCCGCATTTTGATACAAAAATCCTGTATCTCCTTCTGTTTTAGGCGTAACTTTACCCATATTCAACCGGTTATTCATCCGGAACAGGATGATTTTGAAGCATAAAAGAGATTTAAGTTTTACACATAAATTCAATACCTATGAAGAAAACTTTACTTTTTATTGCAGTATTTACCATGGCAGTATGCGCCAAAGCCCAGGGAACATGGAGGGCTAGCGGTTCGGAAGCTTCCGTTGCTGCTTCCACTGAGATCGATCTTGGGATTTCAGGTTTGAAATGCATGCATTCAGATGCCTCCGGGGTTTCAGGAAAATCTGACTCCGGAGCACCCAAAGTTTCGTACAATGGTGTTGATTATGAAAATGCAGCTTTCATTCAGGGTGCAACCAACGGAATGTACTTTGCTTTCCTGCCCTCTAAAAACGGCACACTGGATCTGGCAATCAAAATGGGCAGTGACAAGAAAACTTTTGTTCTGGAACTCACCGACAATCTTTGGACCAGCATGTCGGTTACCGCCGGGGATCTGGCTGCTTTGACCACCAACAAGAAAACCGGGGATGCCATAACCGGAACGGCCGACTACTTCACCACTCCCGCGGTGTATGACACCTATCACCAGTCATCCGCGACATGGAACGGTACCGTCTCTTTTCAGACATCCGGGTCCAATGTCTATATGGTTATGTCTTTCCCGGTCAGCGCAAATAAAACCTATGTGGTGGGATGTTTCGGATCCAAGCTGATGTTGCGGGGCGTTACGCTGGGAACTACAACCCAGGTCGGAGGAGTTGATCTGAACAGGCCTTATAAGATCAGCACAGAATATTTCAACATTGCGGGGGTCAAATTGGGGAAGAATTTCAGTGAATTGCCCACCGGAGTTTATGTTCGCAAGTGCACTTTTAATAATGGGGAGGTGACCACGGAAAAAATTTCCAAGATCAGATCCAGGTAGCTACCGGTTGCGGGATTTTCAGATCGCCGAAGCCGAATGGATCGCATGTTTCCCGTATCGCTTCCGGATGATGTCGAGACTCTGGTATAGCCTGACCATCTCTGAGGAGTCTTCAAACAGGTTCATCTGAAAGGTACCGGTGATCAGGTGACTTAACCTGACCCCCACCAGCCTGATCAGCATCCTCCGGTTGTAGAGCTGGGTGAACAGACTTTTAACCACCTCTTTCAGCTGATGGTCGAACGAGGTATAGGGAATTCTTTTCTGCAGGGTATGGGTATCGAAATTGGAGTATCTGATTTTGACCGTGACGCATGAGGTCATTTTCTCTTTCCTGCGCAGGTCAAAGGCGAGTCCTTCAGTCATCCGCAACAGAACCCTTTCCAGTTCGGAGATGTCGATCGTGTCCTGTTCGAAAGTGCGTTCGGCACTGATAGATTTTTGTTCTCCCCAGGACTGGACGGGGGAGGGATCGATTCCGTTTGCCTTTTTCCAGATGACAAGGCCGTTCTTCCCCAGCACCCTTTCCATCATTTCCGGAGGGATCTGGCTTAGCGTTTCAATGGTAATGATGCCCATGGAGCGTAACAACCTGAAGGTTTGAGGCCCCAGCATCGGGATCTTCCGGATGGAGAGGGGATTGAGGAAAGGTTGTACAACAGGGGTAGGGACATCCCGCATGCCGTTGGGTTTGGCTTCACCTGTGGCAATCTTGGATACGGTTTTATTGACGGAGAGCCCCATTGAAATGGGCAGTCCGGTTTCGCGGATGATACGCTGTCTTAATTCCCGGCTCCATTGCAGGCAGCCGAAAAAGCGATCGAGGCCGGTGATATCGATATAGTGTTCGTCAATGGAGGCCTTTTCATACAATGGTGCTGATTCGGCTACAATGTCGGTTACCATATCGGAATATTTGGAATAGAGTTCCATATCCCCCCGGATGCAGGTTGCCTCGCTGCAAAACTGCCTGGCCATTTTGACGGGCATTCCCGAATGTACGCCAAAGGCTCGGGCTTCATAACTGCAACTGGCCACCACCCCCCTGTCGGAGGTGCCGCCGATGATCACCGGCATACCCGCCAGTTTCGGATTGATCAGCCGCTCCACCGATACAAAAAAGGTGTCGAGATCCATATGGACAATTTTCCGTTCCATCCTCTTGTTATGCAGGTATAAATTCAACGTTACCCATGAAAAAAAATCGGTTCACAGGATAAATTTTTTTCTGTATTTGTCTCATGATCGGATAAAAGTCCGTAAATTTGATCATTATATAATCGTTTTTAATGTCATTAATTTAATCAATTTTGGGATATGTTGTTTGCATCGAACATTAAATTTTTGAGAAAACGGAAAAACCGCACCCAGGATGAGGTGGCCGAAGCCCTCGGAATGAAGCGTTCCACCCTGAGCGGTTATGAGAATGAGGTGGCTATGCCCGGCATTTCTGCATTGATCCAGTTTTCCAATTTTTACGGCATTCGGTCGACACACTGGTAAAGGTGGACCTTACCTCCCTAACCGGGCATCAGCTCTATATGCTGGAACATGGAGAGGATGTCTATCTGAAAGGGGGGAAGTTGCGTGTATTGGCAACCACGGTTGACAAAAACAACAACGAGAACATTGAACTGGTGCCTGAAAAAGCAAAGGCAGGCTATACCCGTGGATTTTTCGATCCTGAGTATATCAGTGAGTTGCCCCGGTACCAGTTACCCTTTTTACCTGCGGACAGAAAATTCCGTACTTTTCAGATCAGCGGCGATTCGATGCTACCCATCCCGGAAGGGGCGTGGGTAACCGGTGAATTTGTGCAGGACTGGCTGGCTTTGCCCAATGGCGAGGCATGCATTGTGCTGACCCTTGATGAGGGAATTGTATTTAAACTGGTGGAAAACCATCTCCGGGAAGAGGGTAAGTTACGGCTGGTATCCCTGAATCCGGCCTATGAACCATACTGGGTCCATGTTGCCGAAGTAAGGGAGATATGGAAATTTGTCAATTATACGAGCAGTGTGCTGCCCACCGGCAATCTGTCACAGGAGATGATCGGAAGGGCTTTAAACAATATTCAATCGGATTTAAACGAGTTAAAAAGCCGGGTATTGAAGTAATCAGGCAGAATAGAAAACATTTTTGAATTTAATCACCTTGCATGCAACATTCAGTAAATTGTTGTCGTCATTGCATCAGAAATGAAAAATGATTTGGAGGAAGATTACCGGAATATCAACCAGCCGCTAATAGACCGCTGTCGTGCAGGCGACCGGAATGCGCAGTTTGAACTTTATGGCATGTATTATAAAAGCATGTACAGTGTCAGCCTGCGAATACTGGGGAACGCCGTCGATGCGGAAGATGCCATGCAGGAGGCTTTTCTGAGTGCCTTCCGTAATATGGATTCCTATCGGGGCAAGGTGAGTTTCGGGGCATGGCTCCGGAAAATCGTGATCAACCGTTCATTGGATGTTTTGAAAAGAAGAAAGGTCAGGTTTGAGGAGATCTCCGAGAAGAATGCAGGATCGGACGATGACGGGACCTGCCCCGGCGAGGTTGATGTCGGCAGGATCCACCGGGCCATCCAGATGCTTCCCGACGGGTACCGGGTAGTCCTGAGTCTGCATCTGATTGAAGGGTATGACCATGAAGAGATCAGTCATATCCTGAATATCAGCAATACCTCCTCACGGACCCAGTATTTGCGGGCGAAAAACAAATTAAAGGAGATTTTAAAAGACCAAGAGTTATATATATTCAACTGATAATCATGGACAAAGAGGATTATATTGAAAAGATCATCGAAAAAAATCTGGATGAGCTTAACTGCATGGAGCCGCCTGAAGGGCACTTCGACCGGTTCGGGCAAAAGTTGAAGGAGGAATCGAAAGGGAAATCCCTGGGATGGAGTACAGTCTGGAAAATTGCCGCGGTATTGGTTTTTGTCTTCCTTGCCGTGAACCAGGCCAGGATATGGATGGCACCGGACAAAGCACAACCGGTATTACTGGGAAGCATTTCCCCCCAGTATGCGGAAGTGGAATTTTATTACACCACTTCCATTCAAAGCGGGCTGAATAATCTGAACACCCTGACCAGGGAAGGGATCATTTCAAAAGAAGAAAACAAGATGATGCAGCAGGAGATCCAGGAGTTTGAAATCCGGTACCAA
>CAYWTT010000058.1:0-13179 GCA_964461245.1 uncultured Prolixibacteraceae bacterium
TGCACAAGCGAACCGGTCTGGACCTGGACCATGTTTTTATTTTCAACGGAAGTGAAATTTTTAATGGCATTCTTGTGATTGTGCCCGCACAGGATCAGTCTGGTCGTCGGGTTTTCGGCCAATGCTGTATACAACACCCTGGAAAAGTGGGGTTTAATGACGGGATCGATTAAAGGAATGTGCATCATGATAATTTCAATATCGTCCTCCGATTCATGTAACTGCGCATTAAGCCAATACAGTTGTGGCTTGTCGATATATGGAATTTCGGTTGAGTCTTCCGGAAGGAACTGGTAGAAGCTGTCGTCGAGAAAGATGAATTTGTATGTGGTTTGACCAACCTGAAATTTTTCACTGTAATAGGTGCCGTTCCTGAAGCAGGGAATGTTCCGGATCCATGCAGCCCGGCATCGCTCAGCTGAATTCTGGTTGTGTAAAAGTTTGGAATTCTCCCAATCGAAAGAAAAAAGATCATGATTGCCAAGTGTCAGAAATACAGGAACATGAAATTCGCTGAGCAGCTGTGAAAACTGTTTCGACTGAATATCAAGCATACAGTTGTCGGCAGTATTCACATCAAAAAAATCAACCAGGTCGCCGGTGGCAATGACCATTTCGCTGTTCGTTTTTCCGGGCATGGTCTGAAGAAATTCTCTCAGCCGGTTTTCTCCCTGGTCATACTGCTTTAACTTCCGGTAGTCCATGAATTCCTGAAAATAAATGCCCTGATTTAGAATCACATGCAGATCGGTAATATGCAAAAATGACAGCGTGTCGGTCTGCGCAGCACCGACTCCTCCATTTTCAAACGATGCAGCCTCTTGCGCAAAAAGCAGGCCCAATAAAAAAATCGCTAAATTTTTAAACATAACTGATTGTTTTGATATTAGACATTTCATTTCTATAGTTTATATAGTAGTGCAGGGTTTCTTTTCCTCAAAGGGTTTCAGTATTTTCTTTACCTTTTGGATTGCTTCTTCCCTGCTGTAATTTTCATCAAATACTGAGGAGGATCCGGTGACCAGGATTTTTGCACCGGCCTCCACCATGACCGGAATATTTTCCCAGCTTACATTTCCGTCCACTTCAATTTCTGCATGAATATTATTTTGCTTAAAATAGTCTGTTAACCGGCTGACTTTATCCAGGCAAAACGGAAGTAGCTTCTGTCCGGCATATCCGGGGGTAACGGTCATTACCAACACAAAATCCACCAGTTTGTACAGCCCTTTGTATTGTTCGATATCCACGCCTGTATCCAGAGCGATCCCGGCTTTGCATCCAAAACTCCTGATCTGTTCGATGGTGCGTACGGGATGCCAGGTGCTTTCCGGATGAAAGCTGACCCATGATCCCCTGAATTGGCAGAATTTCTCCACATATTGATCCACGTTCTCGATCATCAGATGGATATCAAGCGGGATGTCAGAATAACTTTTAAGGCTTTTGCAGAAATCGATACCCAGGGTAAAATTCGGCACATAATGCCCATCCATGATGTCTATATGCAGAAAATCGATGGGGTTGCGGTGAAATGTATCCAGCTCTTGTCTGATATCGAGAAAATCAGCACACATCATCGAAGCTGAGATTTTTATATGATTCATTTTTTAAAAAATTAAATAGGTTATGGTAATCAGAAGATTAATCTCCCAATGCTTTCATCTTAAAATATTCATTTTCTTTGGTTTCCATGCCGACGACATCGCACAGAGTGGGTATTACATCGTAGAATGCCGACATCAGGTCGGTCCGGGAACCGGCTTTTAAAAGATACTGCCCTTCCACTTCCGGATTTTCCTGGACTTTGGCATAATTCCAAACTTCCCCTCTCCCTTCCCTATCATCATTAGCGCGGATCTGGGCATGACCGACGTGTTTCCCGGTCAGGAGCACACAGCGTGAAAGTGCACAAAGCGGTGCCCCGGCATAATGTTGCGAGAAGATCATTTGCCTAGCGGCCAGTGCATCAATATGAGGTGTCTCGATTTTTCCCTGGCCGTAACATCTCAATTGGCTATATCCCAAATCATCGGCAAGGATATAGATGATATTGGGCATTCGTTTGTCTTTGGCTTTTTGCTGGGAAGGGTTATTCCCGGACAAGGGGAATAGCATTCCCAAAGTGGTAGCTGAAAAGGACGGAATAAGAATCCCGGGTTTTTTATTTTTCATGATCTCACCAATTATATTTCCAGAAGCAAAATCAAATCCTGAATACAACCTTGTTAAAGAATGCCTGTTTGTTCAGGATGGCATTGAATATCCGTTCCCCTTCAGCCAATTCAGGAGTGTGGCTTATTAACGGTGAAACGTTGAATTCCCTGTCCATCATTTTCAGTACCACTGACCAATCGTCATTTCCGGTCGGAACCATTTTGCTGTTCCAGGTGCCGTATATTTTTATTTCTTTTCTGAGCAGGTTGGAAAAGTCTCTTTCTCCGATCTGGAAGGTCCCGTGTATATTGCCCATGAAAACGACCTGTCCCATTCGCCCGGCCGACCGGACCGCGTTCAGGAAGGTAGAGGGCAGGCCGACCGCTTCCACTGCGATATCAGCACCTCTTCCATGGGTAAGTTCATTGACTTTCTTCACCGGGTCCTCTTCCAGCGTGTTAACAGTAATAAATCCCATTTCAGCGGCGATGTTCAGCTTAACAGGATCGATATCCACCAGAACAACCGTTGAACAGCCGGATATTCTCAGCCATTGTGCGGTCATATTTCCGATAGGTCCGCAACCAAATACCACTGCTGTTGAACCGGCGGCCACTTTTACCTGTCGGACGCCGTGTAAGGCTACAGCTGCCGGTTCCGTCATTGCCGCATGAACAAGGTCGACGGAATCAGGAACCGCGAACAGGTTTTGTTCCGGTACTGCCACATATTCAGCAAATCCGCCATCCCGGCGGGATCCATAATAATCGTAATCGACACATTGTGCATAGTCTCCCGTCTGACATGCTTCGCATTGTTTACAAGGAACAAGGGGGTATACCACCACACGGTCTCCGCTCCTGAATTTACTTCCGGGAAAAGTCTCCTCCACAATGCCTGAAAATTCGTGCCCCATGATTAAAGGGTAGTGATAGGCTTTGCCTCCTAATCCGCGCCCGATGTCGGATCCGCAGATCCCGCAATATTTCACCCTTACCAGGATATCTTTCCCATTCCTTATCACAGGCATGGTCACATCCTGATATTTCAGCACTTTATCTTTTTGTAATACCAGCGCTTTCATATAAAGTTAGATTTTGATTTTTCTGATGTATCCATCTGCTTTTGCAGGCCAGGCCATAAGTAAGACCAAACTTCCGGTGATCCCGATTCCGACCAGTGCACCCATGGTATAACTCCAGCCCAGATGGTCGGCCAGGTAACCTAATCCCCACCCGGATACCACCGTGCTGGCGTATCCGAAAAGTCCGGTGAAACCCACTGCTGTGGCTGCCGCTTTTTTAGTTGCCAGATTGGCTGCGGCAATACCAACCAGGGCCTGGGGGCCGTAAATAAAAAATCCGATGGGCACCATGATCAGTAAAGAAATCCACAATGACGAGGTGGGAATAAGCCAGAATAGAAAAACGAAAAAGGTGGCCAGGATCATGCATATAAGGGAAACACGTGCCGCCCTTCCACCCCAGAAACGGTCGGTTACCCATCCGGAAAGCAGCATACCTGCAAGACCGGAGATTTCGAACAAAGCCACCATCCAACCTGCATGTTGGATGGAAATTCCTTTCCATTCATGCAATAGGGTGGGGCCCCAGTCTAAAATGGCATAACGTATGGTGTAAACGAAAAAATTGGCTAACGCGAGGATCCAGATATATGGATTTCCAAAAACCTGTTTCCTCAGGAATTGTTTGAATTCCCTGGTTGAATCTATATGCTCGGCCTCCTCCTGCGTAATCCCTTCCGGACAGATTTCGGGCAATCCCACGGAAGAGGGTACGTCTCGCATGAAAATCCAGAGAATAACTGCCCCGGCGAGGGCAATCGCCGATGGAACAAAAAAACACCATCTCCATCCCAAAGCAACCACATAACCGCAGATGATGACCACAAGTCCTGCCCCAATGGAATGAGATATGTTCCATACCGACATTTTCGTCGCCAGTTCTTTTGGGTGGACCCAATGGGTGAGCAACCGAGCGCAAGGAGGGTAACCCATTCCCTGGAACCATCCGTTGATCATCCATGTCACACCAAAAACAAGAACTGCGGAACTGAATCCGAACACCAGATTACAAAGGGCAGAAAGCACCAGGCCTGAAACCATAAAATACCGTGCATTAACCCGGTCACCAATAAAGCCGTTCACAAATTTGGAGACGCCATACACCAGTCCATGAAGGGTCAGGAAAATCCCCAGCTCGGATTTATTGATCCCCAGGTCGGTTTGCATGGCCGGTATGGCTATACTCAGGTTCTTTCGGACGAAGTAGAAAAGAGCGTAGCCAACCATACTGATAATAATCGTACGGGTTTGCCAATACTGAAATTTCTTTGCCGTGTCTGAAGCAGGTGAAGCCGCAACTGAAATCATATCGTGGTGCTTTTATGGTTATCGAATGGTTTTCCTGTTTAATATGAAGATGCTGTGGTGAAATCGGATATGATTTCGCTTTGCCTGTACTGGTTCCCAAACCGGTCTGTCGCCCTGATTTCCAGGGTGGCTGCAGGATTCAACATGGTGTGCAGGTACAAATGTTTGCATGGCTGATCGTAATTATCAGGATCCCTGTTCAGGACACCAATATGGTAACCCATTGTCCATGCATCTTTCGATGAAGGGGGCAATGGGGTCAGGTCAGCCACCTTAATCCCGTTCTCGTAAGCTTCAACCTTCCATTTACTATCCGAATTCCAGACATTGGCAACGACAGTCTGGTTGCCCTGGTCGAAGCTGAAATATCCGTAAGATCCGCCAAATGATTCATTTCCCTTGTGCAGCCGGATTTGAAAATCCTTGCTTAGTTCGGTTGGTTTGTAATACCAGTTTGTCAGAGTATTCCCTTTCACATTATAGACGGCATACCCGTTGGGAGCACCGTCTCCGTTGAGGGTTGATCTCCACCAGGCGCCGCAGGCTGCCCCGTGGATATGCTCATAAGCAGTCAAAGGAGATGTCTGAATGTAGTTCTCGTTGTAATGCGTATGGCCGCACATCAGGTGTACTTCGGCAAAGCCGTTCAAGGCATTCAACACCCGGGTGCGGTTTGCAATGCTGGACGTTCCCCGAAGCGGGATATGGTAATAGACGACAACCATTTTGCTTTTATTTACATAACTCAGATCAGACAACAGCCAGGCGACCTGATTGTCAGTGAAACCGCCTGAATAGGTGGAGGCATCACTGAAGATGATGTCATCAAGGCAAACAAAATGCACATCGCCCCGGTTAAAAGAGTAGTCAGTCGGTCCGAATACCGCCTCGAAAGCATCCGAGGTGGAGGGTTTGGTTTGTATTGTAGTAGCCACTTTATCATGGTTGCCAATGGTGACAAAGGCAGTCATGTTGGCCGATCCGATCAGCGTTTTCATCTGACCCGTCAGGGCCGGTTTGTTACCAGTCAGGTCACCCATTATCAGTCCGTAACAGGATGGGATCGTCTGAGTAAATGCCTTTATATCGCTCATCGTTTCCGTTTGAAAACGATGAACCTCGGCATCGCTGGTAACCTGCGGATCGCCGATACAGATAAGACTGAAGCTGGTTTCCGCAGCAGGGAGTTTTTTCAACGTGAAGTCATACCTTTTTTTCAGCGGATTGATTTTCGTATAAAAGGAGGCTACTTTTACTGATGTACTCACCGTATTAATTTCATATTCAGAGGGTGTGGAGTAATAAACAAACGTGGCAGCTGCACTCTTTTTCATCTGATAAATTCCTTTTTCATCGGTGACGGTGCAGTAAAAGCCGTCACTGACCACCACCTCTTTAACCGGATTGCCATTCTCGTCCCCAATAAATCCGTATAAGTCCATGCCTTTCTCCGGAGTTATCTCTACGGCGCCCTCTTCGGCTTCTCCAGCCGGATCCGTGTCTTTTTCAGCACATTGGGCAAATAGCAGCATAAGGCACAAAGGGATCAGCCATATCCTGAAAAACGAAGTGGTGTGATTAAGCGGAGTCAATGGGGTTTTGTCGTGTTGAGTATAAAAAATCATGTCTTAAAAATGTTTGCCGTTTTGTGTTTGTCCTTGTTTTCTTCCATATTTTTTCTTTTTGCCAGTTTTTCAATGAATCCACCCTGCAGTTTGTATTGTTCAAATAACTTCTGATACAGCGGGGCATTCAGGGGATCGGGCTGGTAAAACAGGTCACATCCGGATCCCATCCTTTCCTGGGCTTTCTGAACATTCGGATAAATTCCCGCGACCACCGCGGCGAACATGGCTGCTCCCAAGGCACAGACATTTTCTGAGCGAACGACCTTTATTGGTGCATTCAGCACGTCTGCCAGAATTTGCATCACGAACGGTGATTTCCGGGCCACGCCTCCCATAACGGTAATATCCTCCTGCAAGGGGATCCCTGCTTCTTTGTAATGCTCCATAATCTTTTTGGATCCGAATGCGGTGGCTTCAACCAGTGCCCTGAATATTCGGGGAGCATCCGTTCCCAGGGTTAACCCCGACAATGCCCCTTTCAAATAGGGATTGGCATCAGGGCTTCTTCGTCCGTTCAGCCAATCCACGGCCAGTACTCCTGAACTCCCAGGTTGAACCAGGGCAGCCGCATGGCTGAGCCGGGCAATTAAACCTGATTTTATTTTATCCAGGAGTAATTTCTCCTGTTCGGAAAACCTGTCATGCAAAAGGGGCCAAATCAAAACATCCTTAAACCAGGCGTATACATCGCCAAAAGCAGATTGTCCTGCTTCTAGACTGATTAAATCTGGGATTACTGAGCCGCTGACCTGTCCGCAGATGCCTGACACAGGAGTGTGTTCAGTTCCTGAATCAGGAATAAGAATCATGTCGACCGTGGATGTTCCGGCTACCTTGTATAACCTGAAAGGTTCGATTTGCCCTCCTACAAAGCCGAAATGAGAATCCATGGCACCTACTCCAATTACCACAGATTCGGTTAACCCAAGTTTATCGGCCCAATAATGAGACAGGGTGCCCTGGGGAACATTGCTGGTGTAAGTGTTTGAATACAAACGCCCTCTCAGACATCCCATCAGGGGATGAAGTGTGTGCAGGAACTCTGCCGATGGTAACCCGCTCCATTTCGGATGCCACAAAGCCTTATGACCGGCAGCACCTCTGGAACGCTTTATTTTCCGGGGATTGGTTTCACCGGTCAACAAAGCTGGCATCCAGTCACAATGCTCGACCCAGGAATAGGCCATTTCAGCCACACGTTTATTCTGTGTGATGACCTGCATGATCTTGGCCCAAAACCATTCTGAAGAATAAATACCCCCGGAAAATACCGAATAGTCAATGCTCCATCCACGGCATACCTCGTTTATCCGGTCGGCTGCTGCGGCTGCAGTATGGTCTTTCCATAAAATAAACATGGCATCCGGATCTTCTGCAAATTCCGGGAGCAGGGAGAGAGGAGTGCCATCCTGTGTAACCGCGACAGGTGTTGATCCTGTGGTGTCAACAGAAATGGCTTTTATTTTATCCTTTGATCCGGGTACCTGGTTAAGGAGATCTTTTACCACAAATTCCAATCCCTCCAGGTAATCCAGCGGATGCTGGCGGAACTGGTTGATTTCCGGATTACAGTAAAGTCCCTGTTTCCAGCGTGGGTATTCAAAAACAGAGGCAGCCAGCTCTTCCCCATCATCGCTGTTCACCAGTAACGCCCGGACGGAATCTGTTCCGTAATCAATGCCTATGCAATATTTCTCAGTCATGGTATATTCAAAGTGACTCCCGGCTGAAGCCGGTAAAAGAATTTTCGGTGATTTTCACCCGGATCATACTCTTTTCTGCACGTAACAGGTATTGTCATGTGCGACAAGCAGAAAATGTGACATCCCCCTGATTCATTATTTGCCTTTCCGGATTTCAATACTCCATGATAAATTCGTCAACAGCCTGCCTTCTCCATGAAAGAGAACGGGTCGACGGAGAAATATACAACAACGGAGAGAAGGTATAGACCTTCACCGTTTTTTTATCGGGCAGAAATTCCAGTATCCTCAGCCATCCATCCCCTCCGTTACCCCAGTGACCACCTCCCACACGCTGTGCATTGAACAGCATCTGATGGACGGTATTATTTAAAGTGTCCTTATCGGCAGCATATCCAATATGTCCGGAAGGTGCCTCGCTGTGGCAGATATGGCCGCATAAGACGAAACGAAAATTGCCGGATGGCTTTATCACTTTTTGCCATAAAGTCTCTCCGCTGTTCATATCCTCCAGCAAATAGTTGTTGGCCGATATTCTGAGTCCGGTGGTGTCAAGGTAGCTGTGGGTAAGCAAAACACCCATATGGTCCCTGTATCTGGGTTGGGCAGCCACTTTTCTGGCCCATTCCAGGACTTCCGTCCGGGGTGCAAATTCCAGGGAGAATATCATGAATTTCTGTTGCAGGGGAGAAATCCATTCATAACAGGCATTTTCCAGTGTTTTAACACCCTGTCCGTTCACTGCCATTTCCTGTAACAATGCAAATGTTTTGGGATTACCCTGCGGAGGGAAATAGCTGTTAAACTGTGAGTACCGGTTCTCCGCAATTTTCACTCCGTAATCATGGTTCCCGGTACACATAATTACGGGCAATAATCCGTTCAGTTTGTCGAATGCAGCTGAAAGGGCTTTCCATTGCTGGAAAGTGCTCTGATCTCCCTTGCCCAGATCATCATAGGCGATGATGTTTCCCCTGTCGGTCAGATCTCCGGTGCAGAATACCATCTGTATATTGAGATTTTCCCGCTGGTCTTTTATCCAGTTGATCATCAGTTGCAAAATGGGCTGGTTCCGTTCAAACTTCTGGTAGTTTTGCAAGTCAGGTAATAATATCCAGGTAAAGGATCCCGGATCCGACAACCGGGGAGCCTCTGCCGGTTCCTGCCCCATTGCCAGACGGGTGCATAATATGGCGGTCAGAAAAACAACCGGCCGTATCCTATCCTGAAAGATCTTTATCACTCTCATTCCTTTTTACTGTTTGAAATTCATTTTTCAATATTTTCTTATGATTGCCGACTGTTCATTCCTGATGTAACTTTGAAACAGGGTGGTTAATATTGCCCGAAAAAGAATCATCAGCCGGTTACCCAGGTATGCCGGTTTTCAAATGAACAGCTCTGCCGGGATGACAGGTGTGGCTCCTTCCCTGGTGCATACATAGGCAGCCACCATATTGGCCCTCTTATGAATGGCTGATAACGGATCTCCCTTCAGCAATCCCACTGTCAGCAATGCAGTGAAGGCATCGCCGGCGCCGATGGTGTCAGCGATTCGCACTTCAGGGGCCTCCATTGAAGAGAATTCATCAGTTGTCATGATGATACTTCCCTTTTTCCCCATGGTAAAAGCAATGCATTTCAAATTGAACCGGTCGATCAGCTGAGGTAACAGTTCAGGGGTATCTCCCTTAAGCCCGAAGAAGTCAGCCACCACCTGAATCTCCTCATCATTCAGTTTCAGCACGTCGGCAATTTCCAGTGATTCTTTGATGGTTTCCCAGGTAAAAAAGTTCTGCCGGAGGTTGATGTCAAAGACTTTCAAGCACTCCGGCCGAACAGATCTGACTAACGACTTTATAGTAAATGCGGAAACCTCATTTCGCTGGGCAAGGCTGCCAAAGCAGACTGCATCCAGGCTCCCGGCCAGTTCTTTGAGCTTGTCATCTGGCTGAATATGATCCCATGCCACTTTTTTCACGATTTCAAAACTGTGCTGGCCCTGCTCATTCATGTGAACAACAACAGTTCCAGTCGGAAAATCATTTTTCTGAATATACCGGTAATCCATACCCAGTTGTTTTATTTTTCCGAAGATTTCCTCACCCAGAGGGTCCTTCCCGAGGGCGCTGACAATAAATGATTCACATCCTGCCTGCATGGCATGATAGGCGAAGTTAAGGGGAGCACCCCCCAGTTGTTTTCCTGTGGGGAGCAAGTCCCATAACAATTCACCTATCCCCGCAACTCTGTATCTGTTATTCATCACTAATCACCGGTTTGTTTTATCCTGATTAAAATGCAGGATTTATTTCAGATTTCAATAATTCCTTTTTGTTTAATAATCTCCTGCTGAATGTTCTCCACCGGGAGGTTCCGCGGAGTCACCCCGGTCTTTGCAGAGAAGGCGGCTGCAATCCCGGCAGCCTGGCCAAGAGCTCCGCAGGTGGCCCCCACCCGTATCGATCCCATGGCTTCCCTGTCGGCTGCAATGCATCTTCCTGCCACCAGCAGGTTATCCGTCTTTTTCGGAATCATGGTCCGGTAGGGAATCTGGAAGGGCAGCGGAACATAGAGTTTATGCTGGCCCGATTCTCCCTTCTGGGGGTGAATGTCAATGGGCCATGCACCGACAGCGATCGAATCACTGAATTTCTGATTGTTGACAAGGTCCTGGCCTGTAAGCTGGTATACCCCGTCAAGTTGTCTGGTTTCCCTTATGCCAATGGTGGCTGCGGTTCTCAATATCCAGCTGTTCTCGAATCCGGGGACGTTGCTTCGATAGTATTCCATCATTTCGTGGGCGCTCTTCCTGGCTTCAATCTCAGCATGGGTCAATTCTGCCGCATTTACACCGCAGGCATACACCCTGGTGGTATTCACCCAGGGAAATCTCTTCCGCATTCCGCCAAACCAGGGGCCGCCATATTCGGGGAACTCTCCCCTGTGATGTGCCTCTTTCAGTTTTTCACGGTCAATGTATATATCTCTTCTGGGCGATTGATAGTCTCCCAGCACATTCCAGTCCATCAGTCCGGGTTCCGGCCCAAACGGTATCATGACCTCCTCATCATGAGGGATTTCACTCTCCTGATCCACCTCTGCAAAAAAGAAATTGTTGGTCATGGGTTGTAACCGGTCGGAAAGGGTATATGATTCACCTGCGCGGGCAAAAATATCCCCGTTCCCGGTGCAGTCGACCACTGCCCCTGCCATTACCGCCTTCCGGCCATCCACGTTTTCAATCAGCACTCCCTTCACCTTGTTGTCCTGCATAATCACATCTGCCACCCAAGTATGAAGCAGACATTTGACATTCGCTTTCTGCAGCATTTCGTCGGCTACCGCTTTCATGATTTCAGGGTCAGAACTGAGCACCCAGCTCCGGTTATTGACCGCACCTCCCCTTTGTTCGGCTAATCTTAACCATTCTCCCATAATGCCATCCACGCATCGCTGGTAAGGCCTCATCCAGTTGTTGTAACCTCCCAGGGTGATGACAAGACCATTGGTCCACATTCCCCCGAAGGAGCCCATGGCCTCCAGGATCATGACCGATGCGCCACTCCTGGCTGCTCCGATGGCGGCACCCATACCGGCAGGGCCTCCCCCGACCACAAGAACATCCACCTCTTCGATGATCTCAATCTCTCTTTCTTTTTCAATGAATTTACCGTTGATCATAGCTGATTATTTTTATTTTGTTTTATAACGTTGTGTAATTGTAATCTTTAAATCTATCACGGACATTTTATTCCGTAACAGTCGTCTGTAATTGTTTCGGTATTTCAGGCCGTATCATATTCCATAGGATGAACAAAGCCAGTGGATGAAGGACGGCCATTATCAGGTAAATCCAGGTGGTTCCCATATTTGTCAAAAACTGACCGATGAAATAATTGAAAATGACAGATCCGCCAGCACCGAATCCTGCGGCTATCCCCAACACACTGGCCACATTATTTATGGGAAAGGTCTCGGCGATCAGCACACTTTCCGTATTTAACCAGCTTAAAGCTACTGTCGCCAATATACTGAACTTAATGATAGTCACTGCAACACCCAGTTCATCAGGTATTAAAATAACAGGGGCCAGAAAAGCCACGTAGGTCATCATTTTTTTCCGGGAAAACAAGGCCGGTTTTCCCCTTCTGACCATCCAGTCGGACCAGGCAGACGTGGCTATACCTCCCAAACAGGCAACCAGGAAGGGAATCCAGCCTACCATTCCCAACTGGGAAAGGGAGAGTCCCGATTTTTCCATCAGCAATCCCGGGAGCCAGAACAGGATGAAATACCACACCGGGTCAGTGGTGAAGCGGATAAGCATAATCCCCCACATACTTCTTCTGCTCCAGATTTGTGTCCATGTGAATGAGGGTGATTTGGAAGAAACACTTTCAGAAGAGATAACATCAGTAACATACCCCCGGGGAGGTTCCCGGTAAATGAAAAGCCATATTAAAGCCACCAGAATACTCACAATTCCAGGAATAATAAATGCGGCCCGCCAGGAAAATGCAATAACCAGCCAGGCAATCAAAGGGGGGGCAATAATAGAACCAACCGTACCCCCGGCCACTGAAACACTGTTAGCCGTTGCCCGCAACCTTCCGGAAAACCACCTGGTAATCGCCTTTATCTGAGCTGGATATACAGAAGGTTCTGAAAGTCCCAGCATACTGCGGCAAATACCGAATAACACCAGCGTTTTTGACAGGCCACTGCCGATGGCACTTAAAGACCAGGTGATTACTCCCCAGAACATAACCGTCTTTGAACTCAATTTGTCAACCAACCAGCCTGAAACAGGATACATTAAAGCATAACTAATGGTGAACAAATTAATAATCATGGCATACCCCGCATCATTAAGAGAATACTCCTCTTTCAGAATGGGCTTCAGAATTGAAACGATCTGACGGTCAACATAACTAAAAACTGTAATGACAAAGATGATTATTACAATCATCCATCTTCTCTTTTCAGGACTTAATATTGATGACATAAAAATATTTTTCATATTTGATTGAAAAGGCAGCGTACCACCAAAGCATGCAAAAGATGATATAATTCCAGTAAATCTGCAGATATGGTTGGTGTGGATCCTTTATGTTTCTTTTTTATTTCAAACAATTTCCTTTTGTTTCTAAAATTCCGCAGAGCAGATCATATCTTTTTCCGCCCCATGACAATATCGTTCAGGAGAAGATGAAAACGGTGACAATTTATTTTTCACAGATTTACTCCAGATTCATCATTATTTTCAACGATTTTCCATGATTATTATCGATATAAT
>CAYWTT010000059.1:0-13175 GCA_964461245.1 uncultured Prolixibacteraceae bacterium
CCATTCAGAATCAGAAATAGGATCTGTTTTTTTCAATTAAACACAGAATTTGGTTAATTAGATCTGGATGCAAATTTAATCGAATTCAACAATTTTCTGATCTCTGTTCCGGATGACGTAAAAAATTGGCTCAAATTTTTTGGGGAATCTTATCCATGAAGAACTTTAATACATAATTTACCTTTTATCATGATCTGAATGACCCGGAATCGATTAAAGCTTATAATCCTGCAGAACTGCTTGAAAAACCGGGAGTTGTCTCTTTGACCTCAAAACATCAGGGTTGAGGCCGAAATTGGGGATTATCGGAAATAAACGAAGAAGGCACCGTGATCCGGTTAAGGAAACGTCCTGTTTCAAGGCGTGTCCAGGTTTCAAATGTATGCACGCCTTCGGTCAGTTCAATAACCCGGGCGCCTCTACAAAGGGTATGATAGGTATTCAGCCCTCCGGAAAAGCGTCCGTAACCAAGCGCAATTCCCTGGAGGAGAGTTACATAGTCGTTATCATGGTCATGCCCTACAAATACACCCTTTACATCTTTACATTCCAGGAAGGCTGAAAACAACCCTGAATTGACAGGTGGACAACATTCATTTTCGATCCGCCAGCCAAACGATTTTTGATTCGGGGTGTGGTATGTGGTCCCAAATTCTACCAGGGGGATATGGAAAAAAGCCAGGGCCGGATAGGGAATTCCTCCGTTCTCTTCAGTAAGACGCCTGCTCTGATCCACATACCATTCTATCTGGTTGCTTCTTATCCAATCTTCGCGATGCGAAGCTCCGGGAAGGTCACTTAATGCATTCGAATCGAAAAGATAAAAGAGAAAGGCCTTTTCCTCAGATTCATCCGATTTGAAAACAGGAATCACCTGATTCGTATAACCAAACAATTCCTCCACTGATTCTGTTTTAGGTTGGTTCAGGCAACCTTTCAAACCAGTCACGATCTCATAAACCTTATCCCGGGGTGTGTCCCTTTCCGACTCATGGTTCCCGAAAACCACTGCAAAGGGTATCTTGCGATCAGCAGCGATACCCGTTACTTTTTCCCATAATGCAGCCGGATTATCTTCGGTGACGATATCACCCGTATAAATTACAAAATCAGGCTTTTCAATATCCAGAATCTTGTTCATAATGTCGTAGGCGTGGTTGGTTTCACCAGCCTTATACACAGCATGAATATCCGTGAACTGGACTATTCTGAACTTGCCGTTCTTATTGAAAACCAACTTCTTTACTTCCGGTGATGCCGTTTCCTTTCTTTTTTCTTCAGAAAATGAGGCCATAGCCGAAACATTGGTTCCCACCAGTCCCAAAGCACCTGCTGCCAAGGCTGAATTTCTGAGAAAACTTCTTCTGCTTTCCTTATTCATAGTTGTTATTTTTTCGTTTGTGAAATCACCATTTGAAATATACACTTACTCCTTCCGGTTTATTTTCAAAACCCAACAGACAGGTTTTGCTTTTTTCGTCCCACTTCCAGTTTGCATCCGATAATTCTTTTCCTGCTTGATCAGTGATGATTGTCGATACCGGAGCTGAGGGCAGCAGCACGCGCATTACGCCAGTAGTATTGAGCGGACTCTTTGTGACGAAGGAATAACTGTTTTTTGTCCTTATTTCATCATAAGTACGCGATGCGGCTGCCAAAACCTGCGGCTTTTTTTTGTCTTTCACCCGGTCAATATTGAATAAATAGGATTGTTCTCCCGGATTCACGGTCTTCTCTGTCAATACAGGCAACTGAGGATCAAACAGATCAATCAGTAATCCTTTTACGGTATAGGGTTCCGGACTTACGCTTTCATCCATCACGGCAATCAGATCAAATGGTCCTCTTTCCAGGAAAAAACTGTTTTTAAAAGTCAGTTCTCCTGCTTTTGCCTTTTCTTCATACATTTTTTTTACAACTGCCACAAATTCGCGATCGCCGCCTTTCTCCATAACAAATTCCTTCGGATCTTTCCGGATGACATAAACTGTCCCTTTACCGCATGAATATTCTCCTTCGTCGGGATTTTCTTTTATTCCCAAAAGATTAAACAGATGATCGGAAGGTCTTTCAAAATGATCTTTGCCCTGGTTCCACCATTCCTGGACAGTCTGAAACGGATCGGTATCTCTGGAACTATAAACTATTACTCCTCCATTCTTTACCCAGTCGGCAATATAATTGTGGGCATCCTTCGATAATGGCTTCAAATTGGAATAGGACATCAGCAACACTTTGGTATCTTTCCATGTTTCAGGAAATGTAACATTTTCCAGATGCAAGGTTTTCACGGGTATTCCTCTTTTCAGAAGAGGCAGCGCCTCTCCGTAGAAGTTGGAAAGCTGAGGATCTTCGTATCCCTCCACTGTCTCGGGGGTGGGCGGAAACATCAGCGAATTGGCCATCAGCACTGAGATGCCCTGCGAGCCGGAGAGCCGATTCGAGGAAAGAGGCATCTGGTTCAGTGAATTAATCATCACCTGCACTTGGGTGGAATAATATCGGGGAATAAGCTCCTTTTTATCCTTTTCTGCGTTTTGCGGATCGATTAACTCCATATTATGGGACCCCTCTATGCCGGTTCCCCTTTTAAAATGTGCACTGGTATAGTAGAGCCTTTGGTAAATCCGGTCAGGCCAGGGCATCACTTCGTAGTTATCGATATTTGGGAATAACAGTTGCGCCGTAAAAGTGGCCTGGTAGTTTTGTTTGTAATAAGGCCAATCAAACTCCCTGTCCTCTATCGGATCGGTCAGGAAAAACATTTTCCGTCCGGTAGGGGCAGTCATGGCCTCCATGCAACCATACTCCAGGTAAGCGGTTTCAAATACCCGTTCCTTTCTCTCCCCGTTGAAATAGTTAGGCTCGGAAGAAGTACCGGTCCATACCTGGGCAATGTATCCATCCACACAGGGTAAAGATGCCAGGCTTGCCTCCGGACTGACAATCATCCATTGGGAATAATTGATCAACGAATGGGTCGGCACATAGCAACGGACATTCATCCCCTTGCTTTTTCCATATTCCTTGGCATACGTAAAACACTCATCTAAAGCCCGGTAATACAAATGGTATTTCAGCTTATTGGACAAATAAGTATTCTCGGCAGAAGTATGTTGTGGTCTCCAGTCAAAACCATAGTAGTTTTTCCATTCTTCTTTAAATGACTTGCTGTAACCTGCTTTTGCCCAGAATTCAGGTTCTTCGAGGTAAATGGCATCTATACCCGCGTCAACGACCTTTTTAATATGTTCCTCCTTGATATATTTCAGAAAAGTCTCGCTCGGAACAATGTACGGAGTACGTCCTCCGTGCCAAATGGTATCTCCCTTCATGTTAACCTGACCATCATCCCAGTGTTGTTTCCCATCCCATGTACCGTCGAAATAGTCGTCGTAGCCTCCCCAGGCTATACCGGTCATAAAATGGATCCGGTATCCATGATCACGCCAACCTTGGACCCTTTTGTCAAAAGATTCGTCATTGCTGCCGTCAGTTCCGTAAACCATCACAATGTCGGCTCTCACATCCGTCACCGGTTTCCATTCACCACCGGTTTGAAAAGAGGTTTTTTCCGACGTGGGAAGTTTCGGCTGTCCCGATGTTTGAATTCCCCTGCTGAAAAGAATAAAAAATAGCAGTACTGTCACAGGAATATTCCCTGATAACACTGATTCTCTCATCCAATATTTACTTGCTGTTTTCATTTTAAAAGATTTGTCTTCATTAGCTGAAATTCTTCCCCTCATGTGATATTTTCATCGCCACCTTTCTGTTCCCGTTGAACCTTAAAACGATCCTGTCATCTTTCCCTATGCGGGGAGTTATTGCCTTTTCCTGCAGGGTTAGGATGTGAACGATAAAAAGGTTCTCTGGCTATTTTGAAGGTTTTTCCCCCATCTCAAAAGTCAGTTCTCCGCCTTTCATGATATCCTCATAGGATATTGTCTTTTTATCATATTTAGCTCCGTTGAATTCAACAGATTGCACATAAATATGATCTCCCGAGAAATTTTTCGTCCTGACCTTAAACGCTTTTCCCTCTGGCAACGCAATGATGGCCTGGGTTATCTGTGGAGCACCCAGTACAAATTCTCCGCCACAGGGATTTACGGGATATAATCCGAGGCAGGAAAAGATATACCAGGCCGACATCTGGCCGCAATCATCATTTCCGCACAAACCGTTTATTTTGTCCTGATATTGAGTCTGGCAGATCTCGTGAATCAGTTTTTGTGTTTTCCAGGGTTTACCGGCCAAGGTGTACAGATAAGCAACATGATGGCTGGGTTCATTCCCATGTGCATACTGCCCGATCAGGCCGGTAACATCCATTACGAATCCGCTGCCTTCCTTATGACTAGACATTTCAAAAAGCGAATCAAGTTTTGTTGTAAAATAATCGGGACCTCCCATTAATTCAATAAGTCCTGCAACATCATGCTGGATATGCCAGGTATACTGCCATGCATTACCTTCGGTATAGTCACCTCCAGAAGTGGAAGCATGGGATAGTTCAAACGGGTTGAAAGGAGTTCTCCAGTTACCCTTTGAATCTTTTCCGCGCATCAATTTGGTTTGCGGATCAAACAAGTGTTTGTAAAAAGATGACCGGTTGGTGAAGAATTGGTAATCTTCGGTTTTATGGAGTGCCTTGGCGAACTGTGCTGCGCAATAATCGTCATAGCCCGACTCGAGGGTTTTTGAAACCGACTCCGTTTTAATCAGGTCGAACGGGTAATAGCCATATTGGTCATACAGAGACCATTCCGAATTCCGGTGTTCTTTTGTCAATGAGGTTTTTACAGCCCGGTAAGCTCTTTCCGCATCGAATCCCCGGAACCCTTTCAGGTAGGCATCTACTATAACCGGCACGGCATGATTCCCGATCATGCAATAAGTTTCATTTCCCCACAATGCCCAAATCGGCAAAAATCCCTGTTTATCAAACTGGTGCAACATGGAATTGACAAAACCGTCGATCCGTTCCGGAGCCAGGATGGTGTACAGCGGATGAGCTGCACGATAGGTATCCCAAAGGGAGAGGGTAGAATAAAAGGGATCAGTCCCTGCGTCGGCTATATTGTTCGGTTGGATGAAAAGATGATACATCGAGGTATAGAAAACATCTTTCTGTTCCTTGTTCCCTTCAATTTTGACTTTGGACAAATAACTATTCCAACAAGATCTGGCTAGTTCTTTCACCTCATCGAAATCCCGGTTGTCTGCTTCTGTCTGAAGATTTTTTCGGGCTCCGTCGATTCCTGTGGACGACAAGGCAACTTTAATCTCCAAGGTTTCCCCGGGTTTCAGATCGAGGCTGAAAACATAGCGGGGGGCCTTTTCCGTATTTTTTTCCCCAGGCAATAATATTTTGGAAACAAAAGGAGCACTGAATTCAATCACGTAATAATAGGAACGCTCCAGCCAGACATTCGTTTGAGCAAAGCCTGAAATAACGGTCGGACTCTCAAAATTCACCATTGCATCGGACACGTGGGTGAACAACTGTTCGGCCGATCCTACCAGCGCGCTCTGAAAATCGATCAGCAACCGGGGATTGTCTTCACCCTGATAAGTGTACCGGTGGAACGCCACATGTTCAGTTGCCGTCATCTCCGCCTTGACATCAAAATCGGACAGAATAACCGAATAGTATCCTGGGACTGCCTGTTCCTGTTGTTTGTCAAAGCTGCTTTTGTAATCATTCCGGATGGAGTCACCGGTGAAAGGCAGCATGAGTAAATCGCCCAGGTCGGGACAGCCTGTTCCGTTCAACCTGGTTTGAGAAAAACCGTTTATGGTTGAGTCGGTTGATTGGTAGCCTGAACAATAAGCCCAGTTGCAATTCCCCGTCTCAGGACCTGCCTGAATCAATCCGAAGGGTACGCATGCACCGGGAAAACAATGTCCAAATTCAGCTGCACCGATAAATGGATTTACATAACGGGAGTAATCTTCAGCCCGATTATCAGCCGGTTTACATCCCGTAAACTGTGATATACAAAGTAAAATCAGAAAATAAAACATGATTCTGCCTGGTAGAAGTATACCCCTGCATATGGCCAAACGAATGTCAGCGGCAGGATTTTCCCCATTCCGGGGAATTGGAATCAGCTTTTTATTTTTCATCTGTTTATTTTATAGGGTTCATTTATTAAATTCCATGAAACAGATGCCTGCCCGATGCAGGCGGGTAATTCGCATGTAGCAAATAATCATATCAGCTGGTGTATTGCTATACATGCTCATTTCATGGGATGATGGGTTTCGTTCATCTTTCTTTCCTCTTATCCAAAGGAGATTATGTTTGATAACTGATCTGATCTTAAAAATGTCTAACATAGTAATTATCTGTTTAAACTGTACCAGGTTACCTGAATATTTGTCAACCTGTAATCTTTATTTGACCTTTTTTCCCTAACTTTGTTTTTTCGTGAATTGATTATTTATTTAATAATTGATTCAAAAAGAGCAGTGGTCGCAACACTGCTCTTCTTCTTTTTTTAATTAATCCTGCTGAATGTTGCCTCCCTTTTTTTGATTTTCACCTGAACAGAATGAGTTGATAATTCAATCATTCTCAATACCTCATTTAATGTTTCATCCTGAATGGTTCCCGTATATCTGATATTTGATTCCAATAGCAGGGGATCAATATCTATATGGCAATTATACCATCTTTCCAGCTGATGGGTAACTTCAGGTAAAGATTTGTTTCTGAAAGTAAGTCTTCCGTCTTTCCAAGAAGTGGTAAGCATAGTCTCCACATCCAGGACTTTCAGTGTATGGGTGCATTTGTTCAGCACAGCCTTTTGCCCGGGCTGCAATCGTGCCATTTCATGCCCCCCGGGACTTAAAATGGAAATGGACCCTTCTTCCAGTGTGGAACTGCTTTTATTTTCATTTGCATAATCCGAGACGTCAAAAGATGTTCCCAATGCAAGCACACTGAATTTTTCCGTTTCTACCAAAAATGGATGTTCTTTGTCATGGGCCACTTTAAAATATCCTTCCCCTTTTAAACTTACTTTTCGCTGGTTACGGCGATGGATATCGGCCGGGAATTCCAGGCTGCTGCCGGAATTAAGCCAGACCTCGGACTGGTCCGGTAAAAAAAAATGTACCCTTGATCCCGGAGCGGCAACTACCTGCTGCATCAGGACCATTTCAGAATTTCTGACCAGCTGTTTGTTTAACCTGTAACAGGTATAGATAGCCCCCAATAACAGCGGAATAAACAGGATTGCAGCGATTCTCATCAGGGTATTCTCCAGCCTGACCGGGAACAAACGAACTGTTTTTTTCTGCGATTCACTGTTTTGTCCGATCCGGGAGAAGATTTTGTTTTTAATGATTTGCATTTGCATATTGTCGCCCGCAACCTCCTGTCCGCACAACCTCAGCCAATGCTCCCGCATGAAAGCATCCAGCCGGCAATCCTTAAAGGACATGGAAACAGCTTCAGACAGATCGTCTTTCTCGGAAGCCGTTATTTCCCCGGAAAGCATCCGGCCACACAGGTAGTCTGTATCCATTTTCTGAGGAGTATCCATTCCTTCGGATTATTCGAATGGTATACACATAAGCGCGATAAAACCCCTAGTGTGACGGGATTTTTTTTCATCGATAAGAGAGTTTTAAAAATTGATATTTGCCCCGGGACAATTTCTTAAGCTCCTTCCTCGAATTCCCTCTTTGCATCCCTCATTAATCCGATGCCTTTTAAAACTGTATTCTCCGATGGTTGACTTCCAGATGATCTGCAAAAAGCCAGGCAGCCTGGAATCTTCGATTTGTTTTTTGCAGAAGTGAACCGTATTGCCAATACTTTTTTCGTTTTCAGCTTGATAACTGCCTGCAGGAATCTGGTCCTAACCGTAAGTCTCCTGATCCATATAGGATTTATCATGCTTTTGACTGCCTTCCCTTCATTGCGGTAGTCCGAAATTTTCATCTTAATACCACTTGCTTTGAACCACCGATTTAGACATTTTCTTACAAATTGCTCCGAACACGATCTTGGCCTTTTCTCTGGGTATAAGGCAGTGATCTTTAAACTTGCGGCAATGAAAGATACTCATGCGCCGGCATCATCGTAACAGTAAGTCCCTCTTTTTCGAATCTGTCTTTCTGGTTAAAAGTTACGATCAGTCCATTCTTTTTATTGAAAAACTTCATGGCTTGAATTAATCCTGTGTATTCCCTTTCGAAATTCATATCATCAACTTTATAACAGGCTTGTACGATTTCTTTTGCCTGGTTTCGGTCTACAACCACAAAATCACATTCCCGTCTGTCCTTAAAATAATAGATACCGGAATATTTTCGTCTCAAATGCAGATAGATAAGGTTTTCAAACCGTGCACCAAGATTATCGGTAAACACGGAGGCAACTTCGGTTACAAAACCATTATCCGTGGCATAGATCTTTTTGGGATTCCTGGATTGCACCTTTTGGGACCAGCTGAATTGAGGAATAAAATCGAACAGATAAGCATCGTGCAGAAAGGAAAAGTATTCCAGGAATGTTGTGGGTGATTTTATACCGAACATCCCTGTCATACCTGTTGCAGATACCAGATTCGCAACATTGGAAAGCAAAAATAACGTAAGTTGCCTGAGCATGTTTATATCTCTCACAGCTTGACGGACAGCAATATCTCTTACCAGTATATCATCGATCAATCTGTTTAGTACCTGACTTTGTCCGCTTTTCAGGTATTCAGGCATCCCTCCCCGGATTAAATATTCATTTAAAGAGTCAGTGCCTCCTTCCAATCCTTTCATATTAAGGAATTCATTGTACGAGAAAGGATAAAGCTCGAAGGGGAGATTTCTTCCAGTCAGGTGGGTTCCCATTTCCCCGCTGAGTAAGGTGGCATTTGAACCGGTAATGTAAACCCTGAAATTCTCTCTCAGCAGCTGATTGACAAAAATCTCCCATTTATCAGTCAGTTGGGGTTCATCCAAAAAAACGACAGGCACTGTTCTTCCTTTTATTTCGTCGTATAATCTGGAGAAATCACCTGTCTCAAATCCTGCCAACCTTATATCCTCAAAGTTCAGAAAGAAAGCATCAGGATATTTCTGTTGGATTACCTGCTGAAGCAGGGTACTTTTCCCGCATCGTCTTATGCCGGTTATAAGAGTGGCAAAAGATTCCAGATCTGTTAGTTTCAAGAGATCTTCACGGTTTATTAATGAAGGTTTTGTTAAAAAATCTTCTTTCTGGCTGTCGGCTATCCTGGCCAATTGTTCCTGACGTATCATGGAAAGCGCTCAATTTTTATACAAAAATAGGTAATATTCATAAAATATGGATATTAATATTCATAAATAATGAATGATATTATCCATTTACTACGAATAAAATTCGTTTTATTGTTTGCATGGAATGAGCCGGGTCAAAGCCCCGATGCTGGATGCATAGCGAGGTATGCCTATCATCCGTTCAGATGCCATGTCTCTGGCATCCAACCGGATTAAATCGGTATCATGGGATTCCCGACTGGAGATCAGGTTGGCTCTTCCTAACTGTTATAGCTCAGATAGAGAAAGCATGCACAAATTTTTTTCATTCCCCTGTTCGGGCAGCGCGAACAGCATATTGGGCATACTGGTCAGTGCTGTTTCTACTGACATTTTTTTGATAAAATCCCTTCGTGTATTCATAATTCGTTCATTAAAATATCCTGGGGTCCCTGCGGTAATACTTTCGCGCCCATAAGGTTAAATATTCTGCTTTACAGGTGACGGTTCTACAACTGTCCTGACTGTGATAAATTTGGTCTTCAGACTCACCCGTGAAGAGGAACGAATTCCTTATCATTAAAAAACCATCAAGGATCAACCAGATTAAAATCTCTTAATTTGCCGTTTCTTATAAAAAAGCACCTCTATGTAACTCGCAGTTATCCCCACAGCAATGCCAAATATTAAGGATGCCGTCATAATCCAAAGGGATTTAATTCCCATAAACTCAAAATAGGCAATGCCCATGGCAAAAATAACGCTGGATAATCCTGCTATGAGTGTTCCTCTTTCTGTTGAGAATGGAATAAACAAGGCCATGAAAAACAAAACAAACAAAGGAGCCACGAAAAGATTGGCTGTTTTTTGAATAATGTCAAATAAATTACCATGAATAAATCCGACGACAGAGCTCAATAAAAGCACGACAATTCCTACTGAAACAGAAAGCAATTTGATTCGTTTCACCTCATTTTTTGAGCTCTTTTTCTTTCCGAACCTTTTCAGCCAGTCTTCTGAAATCACTACGGCTGTCGAGTTGAGACCCCCGGAAAGGCTTGACATGGCTGCGGCCAGTAAACCGGCAAAGACCAATCCGGCAATTCCCAGAGGAAAGCCAACCACGATAAAACGGGGAAAAAAATTGTCTGCCTGTTCAAGTACCGTCTCCCCGCCCTTTAAGAGGTGCGGGTTTTTAAAGAAAAATCCCATTAAGGCCAATCCGACCAGACCGAGTAAAATTTTCACCACCAGATTTGAAAGTAGAGCTATGCCAAAACTTCTCCGGGCAGCTTTCAGATCCCGTGTGGCCAGATAACGCTGAATGGCCATCTGATCAGAGCCGGAAGTACAGATATACCATACGAACAACATTAATACTGCATTTCCAACGGTAGAACGCTCCGTTGCATTGAATCCCCATCGCAACGGGCTCCAGTGTGCAAGCCAGTGATCGGGTATCCAACTCGTAAACGATCCCAGATTGACAGAGACGATTACAATCGTCAGAATTGCCCCGATCCACAAAAGAAATGTCTGTACGACATCCGTCATTACAACCGCTTTCAACCCTCCGATGGAAGAATAAAACAAGGTAATCACCAACAATAAGAAACCAAAGATAAGGCGTTGAAGAGGGGATATGTCGAATATTGCTCCGATCGCCGTATCTACGGTGGCAAAAATGACGGTTGCCATCCATAAGAACCGGAGGGAAATAAAAAGAAACGAAGCAGCAAGCCGGATACTGACGCCTAGTTTTTTTTCCAAAAGTTCATAGGCGCTGGAAACATCCTCCTTCATGAATTTCGGGATAATAAACCATCCGACGACCCAATGTGTTACAGGGAAGGCAAGCATGCCTGCAAAAATAGCAGGGCCATACCGGATCATCTCTCCGGGATATGACAGATAGCTTAATGAGCTCAACATGTTAGCAAACAGTGAAAGTCCGATGGAGAAAGATCCCATCGATTTACCGCCCAGCGCAAAATCCTTAAAAGACTTGTTCTTTTTTGAATAATACACACCAATAAGCACCATGATGATAAAATAGGCAACCACTACCCCCCAATCCAGCTTTGATAAATTACGGGGTTCGTTTCTGTCGATTTTCAGAATGGCGAAAGCCAGAGCAGATAAAACATCTTCATTTTTGCCAACCTCTGATTCCCTGGCGAAAGCAGCTTTTAAAAAGCCAATATCCCCGGTGTTTCCGTTTTTTGAAAACGCAATGGCCATTAAATATCTGTCGGATGCATATGCAGACTTCGACAAGGCTGTTAAATCAGTTTCTAACTTATGAAAAGCTGAAGTATCATTTTTCTGATCCGTGGATAAGATGTAAGAACTCCAGACCAGATAATTCTGCAGTAACAGATTTGTATTGCCCGCTGCTGCCATTTTCTGCAGCTTACCTTGTTGTTCTGCTGACAGGCTTAAATTATATCCCAGTGCTAAAGCCGACAATCTTCGGACTTCAGCATCTGCAGAGGTATCGATACAGTTGTTGACAAATAAGATTTCAATCTCTTCTTTATCCTTTTCTGATTTAAATGCAAAACTCCATTGCATGAAAGTTCTGAGCCTGGCGTCTATGATGGTATCCTGGTTTTCTCTCGAATACGGTGCAGGAGGTGCCAGACCGATTTCAGCTAAAGATTTAACAGCTGTGATTCTTTCCTGTTCATCTCCATTTATGAGCAAATCGTTAATCTTCTGCACCCAGACTTCCCTGTCTGGCTGGTTCTGGGAAGATAAAGCCAATACCCGGTAAATCATCCTCTGCCACTTCAGATGTTGTCAGCAGGATGAAACGGTCTTTTACTTTATAGCGCACATTGGTTCCGGCAAACAATTCGTCAAGAACCTCGTCGATTTTTTTGTTCTTTACATTCACCGACACTTCCCGTTTTACGTTCACAAGCTTTTCGCTGTACATAAAGTAAAACTCGCTTTGCGCTTCAATGGTCTGAAGCACCTCCTTGACCGTGCTGTTATTCATATCAATGGTCAACACTTTGGTTTGCGAGTACGTTTCACCTGCAAACATGCTGATTACCGAAATGAGTAACAAAAAAATCGTTAATTTCATGGTTCTTAATACTTTTTGCATTCCGGGAATTTTCCATTCCCAAAAAAAACAATTCGTTTTTTTCATACTTTTGTGTTGTTTTAATTAGACATTACCCGGCTACATCATCCCGGGTGAATTATTTTTATTATCAAGGAAGTGTTGGCGCACTTCCTTGTTGTTTATTAATTCACGAGGTTTCAGGTTTATTTCATAAGTTTCATCATCGTTAGTGGTAAGTCAAATTTATTTCCGTCGTTCTATCTTGATTTTCTGTTTTGAAAAAGTTCCGTCCGGTTGTTTCTTCCTGGGTAAAACAGTGTATTTCAATGGAGCAGTTTCTGTCATTAAGTCAAGAATGAGATAAAGCGGATCATTAAAGAACGTGACAGTATAGGACAAATCCTTTGCATTGTCCGCCACATCAATTTCAACATTGAACATTCTTCCCAGCTTTGCAGCGATATCCGTAATGGGTTCATTGTCAAAAACCAGTTTGCCATCTTTCCATGCAATGTATTTGTCAATACACCCCTGAGTTGAAGTAACCTGTCCAGAAAGCAGATTGTATTCTATGTGTTGTCCGGGAACCATGGTTCCAATAAGCTGAGCTTTTTCTCCCTGAACCTTCTTTTCAATGACCACCTTTCCTTCTTCCAGGGTCGTTCCCACCAGATTGTCACCCGGGTAGGCGAGGACGTTAAATTTAGTTCCCAGGGCTTTAATATTCAATTTTTCAGTTTTTACAATAAACGGTTTCTCAGGATTGTGGGCAACGTTAAAATAACCTTCACCCGATAAGGTCACTTCACGGGTATTCCTGAAATACCGGGGATATTTAATTTTACTG
>CAYWTT010000060.1:0-13027 GCA_964461245.1 uncultured Prolixibacteraceae bacterium
TGGCTTGCTTTGGCAAACCTCAACCTGAAAGGCGGACAGCGGATTGAGAGCAGCACCGCCATTTTACAGGCCACCTGTGTCGACGCCACGACCATCCCTTATCTGCAGCAAAAATTCAACATGAGCATGGGGTGTTATGGCTGCCGGGATGCCACTGACATTAAGCCGAATGAAACGATTTTGGGTTTTCCATTCAAGGATTTCGCCGGAATTGTTGAAAACATTGAAATGCTTGGAATGAAAGCTATTCCAAACTCGCGAAGTAAAAACGCGTTCGCTTTGATTAACAAGAAAGAGGCTGAGAAAATATCAGAAGCCGATCCAATCAACAAAAAATAAAATATGGAAAACAAAATTGTACACATAGTAAGTTGCAGTGGCGCTTCAAATACAGGAAAATATTCTGATGAAGTTGCCAGAATGCTGATGAGCGGGGGTTCTGCGAAAATGCTCTGCCTGGCCCGCTTCTCTGTGGACAAACCTTTTGCGGAAAATGCAAAAACTGAAATCAGCAAACTGGTTGTTTTGGATGGTTGTCCTATTAACTGTGCTGAAAAAACCATGAAAGAAAATGGTATTGAAAATTACATTCATATCAATACCACTGATTTTGGCATTGTGAAAGGGAAAACTCCGTTTGTTGCTGAAAAAGCAATCGAAATTGTTGAACATATAAAAAAAAGCATAGAATGAGAACAAAAGTTATTCAGCAATTTACGTTGGTGTTGATTTTACTGTCAATATTTCACACACCAGGTTGTGCTCAAAATTCTGCAGGTGATAAAAAACAAAATCCGGCAACCTCAAACCAAAATCAAAATGAGGCGAAATACAAAGTAACCTTCATCGAATTGGGATCTGTTCGCTGCATACCCTGTCAGAAGATGCAAGTTGTAATGAAGTCAATCGAGCAGAAATACCCCACTCAGGTGAAAGTGGTATTTCATGATGTGTGGACGGATGCCGGAGCGCCTTTTGCCACAAAGTATGGCATTGAATCCATCCCGACACAGGTTTTTTTAGATGAAAACGGAAAGGAATTTTTCCGTCATGTAGGTTATTTTCCCGAGGAAGAACTGGTGAAAGTATTGAAACAAAAAGGGGTAAGTTGAAAAGGTCGTACCATTTAACATCAATAGTTATGGAAACAAAATCTTTAGGCTTTATTGGTGGTGGGAGAATCACCAGAATTTTTCTCCAGGCTCTTTACAACAGTGACTTGGATTTATCATCTGTCGTTGTTTGCGATATAAACAAAGATGTCTTATCAGCGCTTATAAAGCAATTCCCAAAAATCCAAATCACTGATGCTCCGTTAATGCCTGCAAAACAGGATATTGTTTTTATTGCCCTGCATCCCCCGGTTATCATGGAAACCCTGGACAAAGTAAAAGGAGACATTACCAAAAATGCGATTGTGGTTTCACTTGCACCCAAAATTTCCATTGAAAAAATTGCTGCCAAACTTGATGTACAGAACATTGTCCGGATGATCCCCAATGCGACATCTTATGTCATGGAAGGTTTTAATCCGGTTACCTTCGCCCCCAACTTTGGTGATAAGAAATTGGTAATGAATTTGTTGAAAAAACTTGGTAAGACTTTTGAGGTGGAAGAACCCAAACTGGAGGCCTATGCCATACTTTCAGCCATGCTCCCAACCTATTTCTGGTTCCAGTGGAATGAATTGGGCAAACTTGGAATGCAGATGGGGCTCACAGAGAAAGAAACGTTAAAAGCCATCAGGGCCACCCTGCGAAAGTCTATTAAGTTGTATTATAAATCCGGCCTTAAACCGGAGGAAGTCATCGATTTGATCCCTGTAAAGCCCATCGGAGAATACGAAGGACAAATCGTTGAAATGTACCGGACTAAATTGACCGGATTGTATGAAAAAATCAAACCGGCATAATGATTAAGAAGATCCTTCCCTGGTTGTTCATCATTTCCCTTTCGGCATTGCTGATTATCGGCTTTGCCATGAAAGGCAGTATGAATAATTATCTGTCTAAGATGATGGTAGCACAAGCCGGTTCCGATATCGAAAAGTCGGGATCGGCTTATGTGGATTCACTCTATAATTACAGTAAAAACGGGTCGGCATACCGGGTCACTTTTCTGGAATTCGGAGCAAAAGGGTGCTCAGCCTGTAAAAGGATGGAAGGGGTGATGGCTGAGATTAAAGAAAGATTCCCCAGGGATGTGAATGTAGTTTTTATTGATATTTCAAAACCAGGGAACCAACATTTGATAAAGTATTTCGGGATAGCATCCATTCCCACACAAGTGCTGCTGAACAAAAGCGGGAGGGAGTTTTTCAGGCATTCGGGATTTTATTCCGTAAAAGAACTTTCTGAAAAATTAACATCGGATTAACTATTTTTTCGGAACAATGTTGTATGTTTACGTCATTAAAAATAAAGACATGAACAAATCGGAAAACTTTGACAGTCAATTGCAGGAAATTGCACGATTTGCACGGGTTATTTCCCATCCGGCCCGTTTAGCCATACTCAAATACCTGGCGGAAACAAAAACCTGTATTTCCGGAGATATTTCGGATTCGCTGCCTTTGAGCCGCCCAACCATCTCCCAGCATCTCAAAGAACTCAGGGATCTCGGAATGATCCATGGAACAATAGATGGTTTGAAAATCAACTATTGTCTTTGTAATACCACCATCGAATCATACCTGGATTTATTTGAGGATTTCTTTAAGCTGATTAAATCGGCAAATGTTGAATGTTCAGCTACCCGGAATGATTTATTGCTTCAAAATCAATCTGCACCTGAAATAATAAGCTATTAAATACCAATACTATGAAAACATCATTTAGGCAAATGTCTTTTTACTTCTCAGGAGTGATTTTCATTTTTCTGATGAGCTGGAATATTTCAGCTGCGGTCACCAACAATGTTAATTCTCCAAATAGCAATTCAGCCTTTAAAACAGCCTTGGATAAAGCAAAAGGTTCTGGTCAGGCAGTGTTTGTAGTCGTTACCGAAAATGGTAATGCTGAAACCGGAAAGGCTGTCGCAATCGCAGAAAAAGCCAAAAGCTTATATAAAAATGCAGTAGTAGTGCAAATGAAAAGGGACGATGCAGAAAATGCCCAGCAGGTGAATGAATGGCGTTTGTCCACTGCTCCTGTTCCTTTGATTTTGGTATTATCTCCCAAGGGATTATTAACCGGTGGTTTGATACTCGCCCAGGCAACCCCGGAGAATCTCGTGGCAATGGTTCCTTCACCCAAAAAAGGGGAAGTCATTGAACAGCTGATGACAGGAAAATCTGTTTTTATACTGGTCAGTAGCAAAACCATGACAGCCAAAGGCAAACAGCTTACTGCATGCCAGCAGGCCTGTATGGAAATGCAGCAACAGGCAAAAATCGTTGAAATAGATTTGAATGATCCGCAGGAACTTTCATTTCTGAATGAATTGAAGATCAACCGGAATATTACCGAACCGACAACCTATGTGGTAAATTCACGCGGACAGGTTACCGGATCTTTTACCGGTGATACCAATGCAGCGGCATTAACTGCTTCTGCTAAAAAAATCGTTACAAGCAGCTGTTGTCCGGCCGGCAGCGGGCAAACCTGTGCTCCTGCAAAATAATACAAACCATGAGACTTACTGATTTAACCCTGAAAGAGCTTTGGCACCGAAAATCCCAGCTCGTTTCAGGACTTCTTGCCATTACCCTGGGAATTGGAGTGATTGTTGGCATTCGTTCCGTTTCATTGGAATCAGAAAAGGCAGTTTCAATTAACCTTGACAATCTTGGGGCAAATATCCTGATCCTGCCACAGGCTGCCAGTGTGGATAATTATTATTCTGCTGATATTGATGCTCCTACCTTTCCGGAAGATTATGTGGAAAAGATTGTCACTTCCACTTTAAAAGGCGTTGATAACCTGTCTCCGAAACTTACCCGACGGGTTGATGTGAACGGACGAAAAATTGTGCTTACCGGAATTTTGCCTAAAAGTGAGATTGCCTCTAAACCCATCTGGCAGCAAAGTGGTTTAATGGGAAACCAGATCATGCCAAATTGTGCGCCTGCCGCTCCTAAAAAATATGCGGATGAAAAGCTTCAACGAAAAGGAATTGATACACTTGCTGTTGGCGATTGTTTTATCGGATCATCAATAGCCCAAAATATGAGTTTGTCAGAAGGAGATAAACTCACCATCGAAAAGAAGGAATTTAAAATAACCAAAGTTTTGCCTGAAACTGGTACAATCGATGACGACCGGGTATTTGCCAACCTGCATACCGTGCAGGAGTTATTAGGTACCGGAGAACAAATCAGCGCGATAGAGGTAATGGGATGCTGTAATGAAATTACCGATGGATTACTGGGCAAAATGCGCAATATTCTCCCTGATACCCGAATTACAACCATCGGACAAATCGTATCCACCCAAATTGAGACCAATCAGCTGATGAACAAGCTTTCACTGGTTTTTTTGATTATCATTCTGTTTGTCGGAGGTATATCGATTGGGAATTATATCTGGGCCAATGTAAACGAGCGCCGGAAAGAAATCGGAATTCTGCGGATGATCGGTTATCATAAGCAACACATCTACAACATCCTGATTACGAAAGCCCTGATAATGGGATTAGTCGGAGGGATTGCAGGTTATATCATCGGAACATTGGCTGCAACCTGGCTGGGACCGCAGTTTGCGGGAATCTCTGTAAAACCGATTTATATTCTCTTGCCTGTGTCTGTTGTGGTTTCCATGGTTATTTCAGTCACAGGTTCTGTCATTCCTGCCTATCTGGCCGGAAAAATTGAACCATTTTCAAACATGCAGGAGGAATAACATGCTGATTCAAATCAAAGATCTTACAAAAACGTACCAGCATCATGACGGTCTTATCCATGCTGTTGATCATATCTCTTTCGATATTGAAAAGGGTTCCTTTGTAACCATAACAGGTGCCTCGGGATCAGGAAAAACCACTCTGCTTCTTTTAATGGGCGGATTATTGCGGCCAACCTCCGGTAAAATGATTTTTGAAGGAAAGGAAATCAATTGGTTTGATGAAAGGGTTCTTGCTGAATATCGCAGTGCCCACGTCGGTTTTGTCATGCAAAGTTTTGCTTTGATTCCCTATCTGACAGCATTTGAGAATATCACAATTGCCTTAAATGTAAAAACCAAGGATAAACGGATTCAAAAGAAACTTGCAACTGATTTGCTTGAATGGGTGGGATTGGATGACAGGTCTACCCATTATCCCAGAGAATTATCTGCAGGCCAGCAGCAAAGAGTGGCCATTGCCCGTGCATTGGCAAATAACCCGACACTTCTGCTGGCTGACGAACCTACCGGCAATCTCGATCCGGGATTGTCGGAAGAAATTCTGAATGTTTTAAAAACAATTAACCAGGAACACCAAACGACGGTGGTTCTGGTAACCCACAGTCCCCTTGCTGCGGAATACGGGAATACGAAAATCCGACTTGTAAACGGACAGATATACTCTTCTGAAATACCGAAAGAAAATGTTAAAGTACTTGAAAATTAGGATGACAAAGCTGGCAATATTATTCAATTGTAAAAACTGGCAAATATGAATATTACAGAAAAGGCAGCAAATGAATTTAAAAAGGTCCTTGAAGATTTTGATTCCCCCGGGGCAGGTATTCGGATTTTCATCGGCAGGGGTTGCTGTGGCCCAATCCTCCAAATGGATATTTCCAAACAGCCTTCAAATAACGAAGTAATTCTGACTTTAGAAGAGATTGATTTCTTTCTGGGAAAAGATTTACTTGATACACTCACACCTGTAACCATTGAATACGGAACCAGAGGTTTTCGCTTTACAGGATTCAATCAAAGCGGTTGCTGTAGGTAAAAACCTGTTCTGAATCATTTGTTTTAAGGTGTATAATGATAGTTTTTGTTACAAAATTCAATTTCCTGATATCATGAAAGCCTTAATCAGCTATGTAATACAAGATGCCGGAGCACATGTTCATCAGTCTGAGATATTAGAAATTCCCGGCTATCCCTGGCATTGCACACCAGAAGTTCCTAATGATGAAATAATGAATTGGATAAAAAAAAGGGAAAGTGAACTTTCCGAAGGGAAGAAAGTTGTTCTTATCAGTACCTACAAATTGTAATTCTTATATATGAAGGTTTTAATTTTATGCACCGGCAACAGTTGCCGAAGCCAGATGGCACATGGCTTTCTGCAGTCTTTTGATCCCCGGCTTGAGGTTTTTTCAGCCGGCACGGAAGCTTCAGGAAAACTGAACCCCAAAGCTGTGAAAGTAATGAAGGAGATCGGAATTGATATCAGTCATCACAATTCCGATCCGGTCGAAATGTACCTGGGTGAAGAATGGGATTATGTGATCACGGTATGCGGAGGAGCCAATGAAAACTGCCCGGTATTCATGGGCAAAGTGAAGCACCGTCTCCATTTGGGATTTGATGATCCTTCCCATGCAACCGGCACACCTGAGTTTATCCAAAGCGAATATTACCGGGTCAGGGATGAAATTAAAGAAGGTTTCTGGAGACTTTATCAGGAAGAAATAAAAGATCAATTGACTTGAAGATGTTAACCGATACGTTTTCAAATTTTCAAATTAAAAATATGGATCCTAAAGATTTAAAAATGGTTGTCCGGGACAAATATGGCGATATTGCCCGGAAAAGTTTTCTGCAAGTAAAGTCGTCCTGCTGCGGAACAACTGGTTGTTGCAGTGATTTTGAATTCAGCATGATCGGCGATGATTATCAAAACCTGGAAGGTTATAATCCGGATGCTGATCTGGGATTAGGTTGCGGAATCCCTACCCAATTTGCCAGTATCCGTACTGGAGATCAGGTACTCGACCTTGGCAGCGGGGCAGGAAATGATTGTTTTGTTGCCCGAGCCCTGACTGGTGAAACAGGTCATGTGACAGGTCTTGATTTTACCGATGAAATGCTGGTAAAAGCCAGACTCAATGCTTCGAAACTTGGTTTTAACAATGTGGAGTTTGTTAAGGGGGATATTGAAGAAATGCCACTTCCGGACAACCGGTATGATGTCATTCTGTCCAACTGTGTGTTAAACCTGGTTCCCGATAAAACAAAGGCATTTTCCGAAATAATGAGGGTCCTGAAACCAGGAGGGCATTTCTGTGTTTCCGACGTGGTGATAAAAGGTGATCTGCCGGAAAAGATACGTCAGGATGCCGAAATGTACGTGGGTTGTGTGTCCGGTGCCCTTGAAATGGATGATTACATAAGAATTATTCAGGAGCAGGGATTCAAAGATGTGACAATTCATAAGCAAAAAAATATTGATCTTCCGGAAGAAGTTCTTGAGAATTACATTTCAAAAGAAGATATAGCTGAATATAAAAACAGTGGTGCCGGGATTTTCAGTATAACCGTCACAGGCTTTAAAAACTAAGTCATTTTCTAAAACCAAACTATATGGAAAACAAAAGATTATCATTTTTTGATCGCTACCTCACATTATGGATATTCTTGGTGATGTTTGCCGGGGTGATTGTAGGTTATTTCTCACCCGGGATATCCGGTTTCTGGAACTCCCTGAGTTCGGGGACAACCAACATCCCCATCGCCATAGGGTTGATCCTGATGATGTATCCCCCGCTGGCCAAAGTAAAATATGAAAAGCTTCCGCTGGTTTTTAGGAATGTCAGATTGTTAGGATTGTCTCTGACCCAAAACTGGATCATCGGACCGGCTGTGATGTTTTTCCTTGCAATAATATTCCTCCACAATCATCCCGGCCTGATGACCGGTGTGATCCTTGTCGGGCTTGCACGATGCATTGCGATGGTACTTGTATGGAATGACCTGGCCAAAGGAGATACCGAACTTGCAGCAGGTCTGGTAGCATTTAACGCCATATTCCAGGTGTTTCTTTATTCAGTGTACGCCTGGGTTTTTATTACACTTCTTCCCCCTTTATTTGGTTTGAAAGGTGCTATCGTACAGGTATCCATTTCAGAAATTGCAGTCACTGTTTTGATTTACCTGGGTATTCCCTTTGCCGCCGGATTGATCACTAACCTTTTACTTCGGAAATGGAAAGGAAGCGACTGGTACTTCAGCCGGTTTATCCCCAAAGCCTCCTGGCTGACACCCATTGCATTGCTTTTCACCATTTTTGTTATGTTCTCTCTCAAGGGAGAGAAAATCATTGAATTGCCGCTGGATGTTTTACGGGTAGCGATTCCCTATACCTTGTATTTCGCTCTGATGTTTTTTGTGACCTTCTTTATTGCCAGATCGATGAAAGCAGGTTATGAAAAATCAACCACGCTGGCTTTCACGGCCGGAAGCAACGATTTTGAACTGGCCATTGCCGTGGCCATTGCCGTATTTGGTATAGAATCCCAGGCTGCTTTTGCCACCGTTATCGGACCTTTGGTAGAAGTTCCGGTGCTTATCCTGTTAGTAAACGTTGCGCTCTGGTTTAAGCGGAAACTTTTTATCGCTGCTCGCTAACTTACCCATTCATTGAAGGGTCAAAAAAAAGTCAGGTAAGTACCTGACTTTCAAGGTAGCGGGGACAGGACTCGAACCTGTGGCCTTTGGGTTATGAGCCCAACGAGCTACCAACTGCTCCACCCCGCAATATGTTTTTAACTGCGGTGCAAAGATAAAATATTTATTCCATTTATTACCAATCTTTTTTGAAAAATATTACCGGTCAGAAACCATAACCGGAGAGCCCACGGCCTGCCGGATCTTTTCCATGACAAGCTGCTTGTTCCGGTCATCCAGTGTGGCAATCCGTGTACGATGACTTCCTCCCTCTTGGACAATCTTCAGGTGCGGAGAGTTCCTGGATAACACCACCCCGCTGGCTGTCCAGGGATCATTCTTCCCGTAGATGAAAATCATGGGAACGGTGGCCGTGTTCAGAAACCGTTGCGTCATAATCGCAGAAGCCGGATCAAACACGGGATGGTAATTTTCCGGAAGGAAAATCCGCACCAGGTAATTATGGGCCGTTTTGAGGAAGAGAAGCTTCCTGAAAGGACGCGTGTCATAGCCGTAATAGCCGAGTTCCCTGGCAGCCTGAACAAAAAAGGAACCGTTCTTTTCCATACCTTCCTTTGAAAAATAACCGGGAGAGGACTTTTTCATCCAGTAATCGAAAATTGTTTCATCGGAAGAGGTAAGCGGAGGAATTTCTGCGGGATCACTGCCCCACTGCCAGAATGAAAAGCTGAATTCCAGCACACTGAAATCGTAAATTTCAGAAACTCCGGACAGTAAGGTCATCTTCTTCTCTCTGACAAAGTTCTCAAAAAGAGGCATAAGTTGTTTTCTCCTCTTTAAAATCTCTTTTTGAAACTCCCTGATCTTCTGCCGATCAGCCTTCTTTCCCGATACTCCTGCGATATATGGTTCGTGACGTCCGTCTTCCACGGCAAAATTCACCGGTGCCACATAAGAAACCGTCAGGTCAACGTCGTCAGGGTAAAAAACCCGGTGCAGCAAGGCGGTCTGTCCACCCTTGCTGATACCCGTATTGATCCACTTCCCGGTGAAATAAGGCTTTAAAAGCTGTACAACAGCATGGTGATCCCCCGCCGCATTGGCCACGGTCAGGAATTCCCATTGAAGGGAATCAGGCCGGGATTCTCCGAAATAACGGTGTTCCACAATCACCTGGTTCGCTCCCAGCAACGGGCACAGTTCATTCAGATACCGTGGATTTTTCCCGTATTCGGCTCCATACCCCTCAGTGACCAAGACCACAGGTGAGCCGGGACCGGTTTCGGAAACAAAAATCCGTTGAAGAAAAAAACCATGGGTGCTGTCATGGTGATCAAGTGGTTGCCTTACATAGATCTCCAATCCTTCTTTGAAAAATTCATTTGAAGGAATGACCTCCACCTTTTCAACCGCCGGCTGACATTTCAGGTAATCCATCAAACCAGTTGCCCGGCACGGACCCAGTGCAACCCATAATAAAAATAAAATCAAACACTCCTTTTTCATGGGGGGAAAGATAAAAAATAAGGCGCATTCCCGGAAAAATGCGCCTTATTTTTATGCGGCAGTATTTGTAAAGGCCTCTTCAAGAACATCCTTATACTGGCTGAAAGTCGAAAAACACCATTGTTGCAATTCACTCCTCTCAGCCGGCTTCATCCAGCCGATGCATTTTATCAACTCTTTTCTGAACAGAAATTTGTTGAAACTGACTTTTGGCAAAATCACCTTGGCATATTCTATCATGGCACTTTCTTTAAAGATGTTTTCGAAAATAACCCTCTTTACCTTGATAAAGTATGTTCTATAATATACCATGACATGTTATAGAATATGCCTTAACATAGTTTAACAAATCCATACCTGTTTGTCTTTTTTACAGTTTACTCTTACTGACAATCCGCCCGTACCGAACGTGAATTAACCAACATAGAGTAATCTGTACCCGGTCCGTCCCAGGCGGGCCCGTCTTCCTCCGTCATCCTGGCAGGCCGATAACTGATAACCAGTATAAGCAAGTACGCTATTACTGCCTGCCTTTACCTTTTTTCTCCACACTCCACCCGAATTTCCCGATTTTCTTTCCCAATCCGAAATAGTGTCCGTGATTATAAACCAGAGGATGAGCTTTCGCGAAGGAAAATGCCCCTTTGGCATCTATAAATGTTTCATCTGCTGAAATATTGACCACTTCAGCCATGAACATGTCATGCGTTCCCAGCGGGATGACCTGCTTGACCACACATTCAATGTTTACAGGCGATTCAGCTACCGACGGGGCCTTTACCAATCGTGAGGGAACTGGAGTGAGGTTCATCTCTTTCCATTTATTGTATTTTCTCCCTGAACGGCAGCCACACCAGTCAGTCGCCCTGGCCAGTTCTTCCGTGGTCAGGTTTATCACAAACTCACCTGTCCGTTTGATGATCTCATAGGAATGACGCCCCGGCCTTACCGAAACATAACACATGGGCGGATCGCTGCAAAGAGTTCCCGTCCAGGCAATGGTGAGCAGGTTGTATTCCTCGGGGGTTTCCCCACAACTGACCAAAACCGCCGGCAAAGGATAAATCATCGTTCCCGGCTTGAAATCTGTTTTTGACATACAAGACATGAATTTATACTGCAAAAATACCGGGAATTTATTACCAAATTAAATCGGGCAACTATCTTTACCAAAAGAATGCGATTCGCATGTGAATATGCGGGTTTTGGACGCAACCCGGCAGTTCCCTTATGCGTCAATCATAAAAATCATTATGTGATGAGAAAATTTGCGTTACCGGCAGCATTCATCCTATTCCTGCTGACCTCCGGTTTTGATTATGAACCCGGTTCAAATTATGAACCGGTATTTATGATGCGAAGCGAACTGGAGAAGGGCATCAGGCTGGAGGGGGCCAGGCCCGTTGAAAATCCCGGGAAGATTTACTTGAAAGATAACCTGATCTTTATCAACGAAAAGTACCTGGGTATCCATGTGATCGACAATACCGATCCACGGGAGCCTGAAAATTTTGCCTTTATACGGGTGGACGGTTGTATCGACATGGCCCTGAAAGACAATGTACTGTATGCCGACAATGCAGTCGACCTGGTTTCGATATCTCTCTCCCCGCAAATGACGGGAATAGAGGTCACCAGCCGCATTAAAGATATTTTCCCGGAACCGTCGGCTCCCGATGGCCGGGAACTGACCATCAGGGAGAAAAATGCCCGTCCTGAAGATGCAATCCTGGTAAAATGGAGATTAAAGCACTAAACATGAAAAAGATACTGAAAGGGTGGCTGATGATCTCTATCCTTTACCTGCCCCTGCTTCAGGGCTGTCAGTACGGGAGTGACGGGACATCCGATTTTTCCTCCGGAGAAGGTAGGGGAGGATCCATGGCCCGTTTTACGGTTTCCGGGGATCATTTATTTACCGTGGATCCTTATTATCTGAAGGTTTTTGACCTTTCCGATCCGAAGAAGCCTGAGTTTCTGATGAAGCGGCAGATCGGGAATGATATTGAAACCATCTTTCCACTCCGGAACAACCTGTTTCTGGGCACAACCACCGGAATGTATATCTATGATGTGACCATTCCGTCCAATCCCAGAAAGGTCTCCTTTTATGAACACATCTATGCCTGTGATCCGGTGGTTTCCGACGGAGAATATGCTTATGTGACCCTGCGTTCATCCAATCTGCGCTGCTGGCGTACGGTCGATGAGCTCCAGGTGGTGAACATCCGGAACCTGTCGGCTCCCCAACTGGTCGGCCAGTTCGCGATGGCATCTCCCCGCGGACTGGCTATCCGCAATGATACCCTCTGGGTATGTGATGAGGGGATCAAAGTTTTGGATGTCCATAATAAGGAACAGATCCGACAGCTTTATCATTTCAGCGGATTCCCGGCCTACGACATCATCCTAAATGGCCGGTTGGCTCTCGTAACCGGAGAAAATGGCTTTGTGCAGTACCGGATTGAAAACGGAAATATCAGTAAACTCAGTGAAATAAAAATAAATGAATAAATTCTGCCCTTTATCCCTTTGCTTATCCCTATTTCTGCTTGTTTATCCCCTTTTCCTGTCGGGACAACCCGAGATCTCCGGTTCCGGGAAAAGGACATTCGGCGTCGGACTGGTGCCGCAGTATGCTTTTACCAGCGGAACCCGGATTGATTTTGACATCCGGCTACCCGGTAAAAACCAGTGGCTGGTTATAGCCCCCCAGTTCTACCTGGTCACAGAAAATTCCACTTTGTGGGACTTCAACAAAATGACCGGAGTGGGGATCGATCTGCAGCACCGTTTCTATTTCGGGCGGAATGATGAACCCAAAGGTCCTTATCTTGCTTACGGACCGGTGCTTCAATATCATTCCGTCAAAGATGAAGGGTTGACTGCCTATAATTTCCGGGAGGATGAGGCAACCTACATCGGCCTTAGTGAAAAAATGATGCAGACAGGCATTTGGAAAACGGGAGGGAACCTGATTTTCGGTTATCAGGTCATCAGCTCGGGATCTTTTTACTTTG
>CAYWTT010000061.1:0-12736 GCA_964461245.1 uncultured Prolixibacteraceae bacterium
AGGCCATGGGATGCAATACCATCGCAGCCTATATCTTCTGGAACTATCATGAGACGGAACCCGGATTGTTCGACTTTCAGACGGGGAGTCATGATATTGCCCGGTTTATCCGGATCGTTCAGGAAGAAGGAATGTGGATGTTGTTCCGTCCGGGACCCTATGTGTGTGCTGAGTGGGATTTTGGCGGATTACCTTCCTGGCTGCTCCGGATTCCCGATATTAAAATTCGTTGCATGGATCCCCGGTATACCTCCGCAGTGGAACGGTATGTCACTGAGCTGGCCCATGTGGTCAGGGATTTTCAGGTGAGTCGGGGAGGACCGGTTTTGATGGTGCAGGTTGAAAATGAATACGGAAGTTTTGGCAACGACCGGAATTACCTGCAGTGGCTGAAAGATGCTTGGATCAGGAACGGGATTGAGGTTCCCTTTTACACGGCTGACGGTCCGACACCTTATATGATGGAAGCAGGTACTCTCCCCGGATCGGCCATCGGACTCGACTCGGGGACCAATGAGACGGAGTTTGCCCAGGCGGCCGGCGCCAATCCGGATGTGCCCTCCTTCTGTAGTGAACTCTATCCCGGCTGGCTGACTCATTGGGGGGAAAAGTGGCAGAAACCCGATACGGCAGATTTGCTTAAAAGGGTGAAATGGCTGATGGACAACCGGAAATCATTTAATTTTTATGTGATCCACGGAGGTACCAATTTCGGGTATTGGGCGGGCGCCAATGCGTTCAGCCCCTCCCAGTACCAGCCGGATGTGACTAGTTATGACTACGATGCGCCCATCAGTGAAGCTGGTCAGCCAACTCCGAAATACTACGCCCTCCGTAAATTGCTGTCTAGCTACCTCCCAAAAGGCAAAATCCTTCCTCCTGTTCCGGCGTCGCTGCCCGCCATAGATATTCCGGAAATCTCCCTGAACCAGGTTGCGTCGGTCTGGGAAAACCTTCCACCGGCTATCGCTTCCGTCCAACCCCGACCGATGGAAATGTTCGGTCAAAGCGGTGGTTATATCCTTTACCGCACCTGGCTCACCGGTCACAAAAAGGGGAAACTGAGGATCACGGAACTTCATGATTATGCAACAGTGTTTGTGGACGGGAAATATGTGGGTCAACTGGACCGGTCCAAGGCGGAACAGGTGATGGATCTCCCTCCGACTTCCTCTGTCCATCCGATGCTTGACATCCTGGTGGAAGGAATGGGACGCATCAATTTTGCAGAATACATGATCGACCGGAAGGGGATCACCGACAGGGTTTCGCTCAACGGGATGACCCTCATGAACTGGCAGGTATTCCCTCTTCCCATGGATCATGATTTTCTTTCAAAACTCAGTTTCGGGACTACCCTTTCTAACCAACCGGGAATATTCTTCAGGGGAGAATTTACCCTGGACCAAACGGGAGATACCTTTCTGGATCTAAGCCGGTGGAAGAAAGGAGTGGTATGGGTAAACGGCCATAACCTGGGAAGATTTTGGGAAATCGGACCCCAGACAAAGCTGTTTTGTCCTGCTCCCTGTCTGAAAAAGGGCAAAAATGAGATTATCGTTTTTGACCAACATCGTGTGACCCCGGCATCCGTTTCCGGAGAAAAGAATCCGGATTGACTGGGAATAATCAATGAATCTGGCTGACCGGCACGAACCACTTGAAACAGCCCTGACATTCTATGCTGAAACAGATGAAAAGTTGGATTACCCGATATGGCAAGATAGGATCGGTCAAATCACAGATGATTTTCCGGCTGGCCAGGAGAATTTCTTACACTCCCGAGAAAGAAGGACTACATTTCAAAGAAATTGACAGACGAATGTACATTGTCCCTAAGGATATTGAACAAAATATGAAAAAAGCAATGATAAAAATCAGTTTTTGATTGCTTTGAAACCTATTGCTGGTTTGCTTTTTTTTACGATCTTCACGCCATTATTTAAGTTTTTTTAACTTTAAAAACTTGACATTCGAATTTTCGGATGTAAAATAATTTGTTTAATCACTTAATATGATCAAGACTATGAAGAAAGAATGGACGACGGACCATAATCCGTTTCTCTCCAGACTTAGTAAGGTGATGAGTTTAAGCATGGTTATCATGGTTTTTGTTTGTTACCCAGGTCTGGGCACAAAGTCAGGTGACCGGAAAAGTTACCGACAAAGCAGGTTCTCCGCTTCCGGGTGTTACCGTGTTGGTTAAAGGTACCACAACCGGGACCATCACCGACGGGAGTGGATACTATTCACTCTCCGGTATTCCGAAGAATGCTACCCTGGTGTTCTCCTTTGTCGGGATGAAAACCCAGGAATTCCAGGTTGGCGGAAGAAGTTCGATTGCTGTGACCCTGGAAGAAGAAACAGTAGGGATTGAAGAGGTTGTGGCTGTGGGGTATGGTTCGGTCAAGAAGAAAGACCTGACGGGGTCCATTACCTCAGTGGATGGCAAACTGATGGGAAAACTGGCCACCTCCACCGTAACCCGTGCATTGGAAGGTACCGTTCCCGGTCTGCAGGTAGCTTCCGTGGACGGTCAGCCCGGTTTGGACATGGGGATCCGTGTTCGTGGTATCGGCTCGGCCAGTCAGAACTATTCAGACGCTCTGATCGTCATCGATGGGGTACCTGCCCTGAATGCCAACCCTTTGTCGACCATTAATGCTAAAGACATCGAAAATATAACTGTACTGAAGGATGCTGCCTCAACCGCCTTGTACGGTTCACGGGGAGCAAATGGTGTGGTTTTGGTCACTACGAAAAAAGGAGGTAAGGGGGAAGCCAAAATCTCCTTTGAAGGCCGCTGGGGTATTAACCAGGTCGGACCTTACCAGTTTGACAAGATCTCCGATCCGAAGGATATTTATGAATTTGCATGGTTAAGTATTTATAACTCGGTTCGTTATGGGGTCAATGGTTCCGGGATTTCCAAAAACTATACCACCAATCTTCAAAATCCGAATATGACCCACGATCAGGCTGCTGCTTTTGCCAGCGCCCACCTCTTTGATTATACGGGATCAACGACTGCTTTTACGCGCAATGCGCTGGGAAACTGGATGTTGTTTGATGTACCTGGTGCGATCTATTCGAAAACCGGATCTGGTGCCACAGCCAGTGCGTCCATGTCAGGAGCCTTTCTGGTCAATGAGGACGGGAAACTCAATCCCAATGCAAAACTGCTTTTCAATGACAACTATGACAAATACCTGCTGGAAAACAACCTGCGTCAGGAATACAATATTTCCGCAACCGGGGGGAGTGACAAAGTAGATTATTTTGTTTCGTTGGGGTATCTCGAAGATCCCTCCTATATCCGCGGTTCGGAATTTGCCCGCTACAGCGGACGTTCCAATGTGAATGCGAAATTGTATGATTGGTTAAAAGTGGGTGCCAACGTGGCCTATTCATGGCGTGAAACCCAGTCTCCCTCCACCCGTTACGGTCGTAATCCGGGATCGGCACAGGCCAACATTTTCCGGTACATCAACGGACAAAACCAATTGATCCAGCTTTATGCCCATGACAAGGACGGCAACTATATCTATAATGCCAACGGCGACAAGAAAGTCCATGTGCTTGCCGGGGATACCTATTCTCCGCTGGGTCAGACTTCCACTTCCTATGGTTCGACTGATCCGATCTACATGCTCGACAATGACCAGGATATCAGGAAATCAAGCGACATTATAACCCGCTCCTATGCCGAACTGCAACTGATGAAAGGTCTTACCTTCACCACCAACCTGGCCCTGGAAAAATATCATGAAACCCGTACCCGTTACTGGCAGAGTGCAACCGGTCAGGCTGCAGGAACCGGCGCATTCGGAAAAGTCTACCAGAACACCACCATTTTCAATACCCAGCAGTTGTTCAACTATAACAACGATTTCGGGAAACATCATGTGGATGCTTTGGCCGGACATGAGTTTAACAAATACAACTATGAAGCTTTGTATTACAACTCTGCTTATGAGCTGATCCCCGGTTTTGTCAGTTTTGCCAACTTCGTGGGTCGTTATACAGGAGGTACCTTCTCCGCACCCGGTGGTACCGAGAGTGCCAACGCCATGGAGAGTTACCTGGGGCGCGCCAATTATATTTACAATGACAAATATTATGCATCCGCATCATTGAGAAGGGATGGTTCTTCCAAATTCAAATATGCCGAAAACCGTTGGGGAACCTTCTGGTCAGTTGGCGGAGGCTGGCGTATCACCGGCGAGTCTTTTATGCAGAGCACCCGGAAATGGCTGGATAATTTGAAAGCCCGTCTGAGTTATGGGGTGATCGGTAACCAGAATGGTATCGGTAATTACTCCGGCTACCAGATATGGGGATACGGAGCCCAATATACGTCCACTACAGCAGGTAATGGAATCCCTGCAACTTATACCCTGAGTAAAGGCAGTTATGTAAATGATGGTTTGACCTGGGAAAACACACACACATTGGATGCCGGTGTTGATTTCAGCATTTTTGACCGGGTAAGCGGTTCATTCGACTTCTATAACAGGATTACGGTAAATGCCATCTGGAACCAACCTATCCCGTTTTCACTCGGCCAGTCCAGTTTGCAGAAGAACTCTGCCCGGATCCAGAACCGTGGATTTGAAATTGAGCTGAACATTGACCTCATCAAGACCCAAGATCTTTTCTGGTCCATATCTCTGAACGGGACCCACTATACAACAGTGTTAAAGAAAGTACCGGCCGGTGTGGGCTCAGCCGCACTGAACGGATGCTGGACAGACAATGCTGATGCATGGTCAGCTTCCGGAGGCGGTACTTCTTCCAATGTGACTTACCTGCGCGGTGTGGGCAAAGATTACTATAATATGTATCTCTTTAAATACGCCGGTGTAGATCAGAATACAGGGCTTCCACTTTTCTATCACAAAGTGACTGCAGACGACCACACCAAAGGCTTGTTCTCCGATGTGGAAGTAGGCGGAGATGCCAAAACCACCAATTATTCGATTGCTTCCCGATATGAAAACGGAAGTGCCATCCCGGATTGGATCGGAGGTTTCACCACCACCCTGCGCTATAAGAATTTTGACTTTACCGGCGTGCTGGCTTACCAGTTGGGCGGATTATTCTACAGTAATGAATACGGGAACGGATTGTACCTCAGCGACAACATTGGCCGCGCTTTATCGGCCGAACTGATCGGTAACACCTGGACCCCGGATAATACCAACGCCAAATTCCCGATGGCCATGTATGGGAACACTTATGGGGACGGATCTACCTTCGGGAGCTGGTTATATACGGATATGGCCCTTTTCAGCGCCTCTTACCTGAACGTAAAGAATCTTAACCTGGGTTATACGGTTCCCAAACAGATACTGGAAAAATATAAAATCAGCGCCCTGCGGTTGTTCGTTTCGGCTGATAATGTGCTGATGCTCACCTCTCATTCCGGCATTGATCCGCGCATGTCGCTGGTCGGAGGTCTTGAAGTGGGTGCCTATACCTATCCCACCATGCGTACCATTTCGTTTGGTGTAAACATTGATTTATAATCATATAAAAAATGATCATTATGAAAAGATATAAAATTGGAATAGCCGTTCTTTTAGGCATGCTCATGTTCTCGTGTGCCGATGAACTGGAACTTACCCCAGCAAGCAACATCACCGATGAGCAAATCAAGGAGATACTGGCTTCAGGCGATACCACCAAGATTAACCTGATCCTGGGTAGTATGGCCAACACCATGCCGAATATGTTCAACACAAGTGGAATCAGCGGTGGGGGTACAGCTGATGGCCGGTACCGTTCATGCCAGGGATTGGATTATATGCGTAACCTGGAGGCCAACGACATCGTTTTTGGCGCTAAAAACCTGGCTATATTTGGTTCCGACGAATACTACCTGCGTGATTTTACCTCAACTGCCGTGGATAAAAACGCGTATTACTGGCATTCCACCTGGTCCATCATCACCACTGCCAATAAAATGTTGAATTATCTGGATGATGCCACAGTTGGGAACAGCTCGAAACTGAAAGACTACAAGGCCAGAGGTCTGGTTGTGCGTGCTTATGCCTACATGTACCTGATGGAAAATTACCAGGATGCCTATCTACAAGGAGGAAAAGATAAATTGGGAATTATGTTGTATGACATTTATTCACCCACACAGGATTATAAACCGCGCGCCAGTTCAACCGAAACATTTGATTTTATCAAAAAAGACCTGAAAGATGCCATCAAGTTGTTTACGGAAGCCAATATATCCTACACGGCCAATCTGACAGACATCGATTTGGGTGTAGCTAATTTTCTTCTGGCAAGGGTTTCCCTTTTAACCGGCGACTGGGCAACGGCCATTTCGGCCTGCGACGGCATTCTGGCCAAGTATCCCAACTTTATGGGAGAAAATGTGTATGGCGGGACCAAAAACGTCAGTACAACCGGTGTTCCTGAGATACGACCCGAAACCAACGGATTTTTGTATAACAATGTAAATCCCGAAGTAATACTGGGTTGGCCTGTGGGTCAGGCTCTGACGGCTCATAATAGCTGGCTGAATCCGTTCGGGGAAGGCAGCGGAGGTTTGGGTGAAGGTTTTGCCCGCATCGACAACCGACTCTATGCCAAAATTGACGATAATGATTATAGGAAAAACTGCTTTATGGCAACCGACTTCGGTGATTATGCCTATCCGACGAATGGAACGGTAAGATTCATTCCGGCCTATACCAACCTGAAATTTGCCGCCACCCATGGGATCGGCACCAACGACAAGAAAAATGTGGGTACGGTTACCTGTTTCTACATGCGTTCTTCCGAGGTTCTGCTGATGAAAGCTGAAGCCCAGGCACAGGCCGGCAGTGATGCAGCTGCAAAAACCACGCTGAATACCTTGTTGGCTGCCCGTACAAAGAGCGGTAAGCCTGCGTTGACCTGCGACACCTATAACAGCATGAAGGGATTGACTGCACTTCAGATGGTACAGCTGCAAACCCGCATTGAATTATGGGGAGAAGGCGGAAAGGAATTCTACAACAACAAACGTTGGGGTATAGCCGTTGACCGCACTAGTTCAACCAATCATGTGGATAAAGGTACTTTGGCTGTCTCCAAAATGACCTGCCAGATACCGGAAGAGGAGATGTTGTACAATCCTCTTTGCGTACAGAACTAAACTGTCCGGTAACGATTTTATAAATGGGCGGAGCTCTATGCCTCGCCCATTTATTTTGATATGCAACCTCATTTTCAGTGGTGATGAAGAGATGTATCCCCGGGACCTGGATTCTGGGATTTTTACTGCTATTCCAGCTGTTATGTACGGCCAGTTCCCCGGCCGGGAAGCACCGTCTTATCCACAATAACGACGGAACCGATGCGCTGGGAAATCTGTGGTTTAACCGGCGGGAGCTGAGTGTGGCTGATATCTATGCCTATGTCGACATGGTGGCCCGTTCTCAGGTCACCACCTATATGATGTGCAGCGGCAGTGATTTTCTTTATTACCGTTCGGCCTACGGCCGGGTTTTCGGAGATGACCTAGACGGAACCCTGAATTGCGGAACCGATACGGCCACGTTCAGAAATATCCACCGCTATTACCAGAATTTCCTGAATCTGGAGAAGGAGGGAACTGATCTGATCGCAGCATCACTTAGCCGGGCCAAAGCAGATGGAATGGAGGCTTTTATTACATACAGAATGAACGACCTCCATTTTTGCGATACTACCACCCGATGTCCGATCCAATTCAGCGATTTCTGGTACAAGCATCCTGAGTTCTGGCTCAACGATGACACTCCGGGGTGGAACAGCCGTCAGGCGCTCGATTTTGCCCATCAGGAGGTGCGAGATCATAAGCTGGCCATCATTTCGGAACAATTGGAAAAATATGACATGATCGACGGCTTTGACCTCGATTTCATGCGGTTCATCGTCTATTTCAAACAGGGAATGGGAAGGGAAAATGCCCCCATGATGACCCAGCTGGTGAAGGATATCCGGGCAAAGGTGGACGAAGTTTCAGCCCGGAGGGGTAAGAAGATCCTCCTTTCTGTCAGGGTGCCTTCCACCATAAATGACTGCCTGGACAAGGGGCTTGATATTCAGGAGTGGATCCGGTTGGGGCTGGTCGATTTTGTAACGGTCGGAGTTCACTGGCTGGGTAATCCGTCACTTCCCGTAGCCCGGTTTAAAAGGGAGCTGGGGAACGTGGACATTCCTCTTTATGCCTCTGTTGACGACGGAGGTTACCGGCCCCGTGAACCATTTTCTCACGGCATGTTCCGGGGAATGGCTTCTCATATCCTTTCCCAGGGAGCCGACGGAATATATCTGTTCAACCAGTATTACAGCACCTATTTGTCGAAATACAACGGAGAGCTCCATCTCGAAAAAGGGAATCAGGTATGCCGGGTCATGATGCCTGTTTTGCTGCAGGAACTGGGATCGTTGCAGAGCCTGAAAATGCGGAACAAAATCTACTGCCTTTGCGACAGTTCGGGAGAATACGGAATGGTTCCAGTGTCCCCGCTGCCCCTGGCAATCCAAAATAAGGAAGTTTCAGAAGTATCCATCTGGGTGGGGGATAATCCGAAAAAAACGATTCCTGTGGAGGCTGTTCTCTTTTTCCGTCTGGATAAAATTTCTACATTTGAAATATCTGTTAACGGAACAAGGATTTCGACGGAAAAGCCGGAATATGTGCAACGCTATGACCGGGCCCGCGGACTGAAACCATCCGAGGGACAATATGCTTTTGTGGTTCCGGTGAGTTGTCTGAAACAGGGATATAACAGAATTGAATTTAAAGAAACAGCAGCTTCTGCGTTCAGGGTAAAAAGGCTGGAACTGGCTCTGAAATACGGGGATGTGAAGACGAACGGATATTTTTGACCAGTCTCCTGAGAGAAATGGTCAACCGGAGTGGTGAAAGAATTAGGTACATAACTATAATTGTAAAACAGATTTAAATGAAGAGAAGAACTTTCCTGATACAGAGTACGCTGCTCACAGGCGGTTGCCTGGCAGCCAATTCCTTCATGGGATGGGGGATGAATCCGGTAAAGCAGGATAGCGTTTCATTGTCGGAGAATGATCTTTACCGGCTGTTCAGGAATCCGGAATCTCATTACCGGCCCTTTGTCCGCTGGTGGTGGAATGGGGACAAGATAGAGGCCAAAGAACTGGTCAGGGAGTTGAATCTGCTGAAAGAAGCAGGAATCGGAGGTGTGGAGATAAATCCGATTGCCTTCCCTTCAACCGGAGATGATCTGGGCAAGAAATCGCTTCGCTGGTTGAGCGATGAGTGGATCGGGATGCTGCAGGTTACCTTTGATGAAGCCAAACGACTGGGAATGATCTGCGATCTGATTGTGGGATCAGGATGGCCGTTCGGTTCGGAAACGCTGACTGGTAATGAACGGGCGCAGGTGGTGATCATCAGCGCGGAGAAACTGGAGGGTCCCATGAAGTATGAAACTTCACAATTCAACCTGTTCAACGCAGTCGATCCGGGGGTCACCGTTCCCAATCCGGCCCGGACACCCGAGATACTCTCCCTGAAGCTGGTTCCCGATCCCATGGGGGGGTTGGACCAGGTAACTGACCTGTCAGAAAAAAAGAAAGATAAAATCATATCCGTTGATGTTCCTGCAGGGAAGCATGTTTTTTATGCCCTGATCAAGTTTGAATCTTTTGCCAGCGTGATCAACGGTGCCCCGGGTGCTGCCGGACCCATTCTCAACCATATGGACCGGGTTGCCGTCAGAAAATACCTCGACCACATGTCCGACACCATCCAGAAGAAAACCGGACCGCTGGCAAATCATCTTCGTGCCTTTTTCACCGACTCCATGGAACTGGAAGGATGTAACTGGTCGGATGATTTGGCTGAAGAATTTAAAAAGCGGCGCGGCTATGATATTTTCCCTTACTTACCCTTCACCATGTTCAAAGTGGGCCGGTTGGGAGCTGTGGTGGACGAAAATTACGGGGCAGCCAAAACCCCTGAATTTGCAGAGATCATAAAGCGGGTACGCTTTGATTTTGAACTTACCAAGGCGGAGTTGCTGAAGGAACGTTTCACCGATACTTACCTGGAATGGTGCAGAGACCTGAAAGTCAAATCCCGGGCGCAGGCCTACGGGCGGGGATTCTTCCCGCTTGAAAGCAGCCTCGGGTACGATATCCCCGAGGGAGAATCCTGGACTACCAACTGGCTGAAGCATAAAATCGGGGAGGAGATGCCGGATGAAGATTACCGTCGGGGAAGAGGATATACCATGATCAACAAATTTGTCTCTTCAGCTGCTCACCTGTCGGGAAAAAGGGTGGTCAGCTGTGAGGAGATGACCAACACCTACATCGTTTTCAATGCCACCCTGGAGCTGCTGAAGACAGGTTCCGACCAGAGCCTGCTGTCGGGGATCACCCATAGTATATGGCACGGTTTTAACTATTCTCCCCCGGAAGCTCCATTTCCGGGGTGGATCCAGTATGGTTCCTGGTACAACGAAAACAACAACTGGTGGCCCTTCTTCAAGTATCTTAACCAATACAAGGCACGGATTTCATCTGTTCTGCAGAATGCCGACCTGTATTCCGACATTGCAGTGATGCCTGCCACTTACGATCTTTGGGGGGAAATGGGCGTGCAAACCGATCCGTTCCCTGAAAAGCTGAATGTCCCCTATACTTCGCTCATCTGGGAGGCAATCCATAAAACGGGAGGGGCGGCTGACTACACCACCGAGATCATTCTCCGTGATTCTTCGGTCCAGAACGGAAAATTGTGCTATGGTTCCAAAAAATACGGAACACTCTTTTTGGTGGAGGTGACCAGTATGTATCCGGAAACACTTTCCAAACTGGTCGATTTTGTTACCTCCGGTGGCCGGATTTTCTGCATTGAGAAATACCCTGAGAAATCACCGGGCTTTCGTTCATATCAGGAAAATGACCGGAAAGTCAAAGAGTGGGTGGAAAAACTCAAAACATTTCCCGACCGGTTCATCCTGGTCAAAAAGCCTCAGGATAACCACTTCCTCGAATGGTACGGAGAGATGGTAAAAAAATACCATATCCCGCATTATCTGGAAATTGAAAATCCCGACCGGTTTGTCATGCAAAACCGGTACCAGGGTGATGACCATACCGAAATATTCTTTTTCGGGAATGCTCACCGGTACAACAGCCATCAGACGAAAGTGACTTTTTCTCCGGAAATCGTGAAAGGGAGGTATCCCTGGATATGGGATCCGGAAACCGGTGAAAGGTACCGTATAGAACTCACCGACATGAGCTTTGACCTGCAGCTGGGGCCTGCTGAATCCCGCCTGATCGTTTTTTGCAAGGCCAAGAAAGGCGTGCAGTGGCAGCCTCTGCAACCGTCCGGGCAGTCTGTCACTACACTGAATGGGCCATGGTATGTGGAATTGAGGCACAGCCGTGAAAACCAGGTGAAAACGGTTCAGATGGAATTGTTGAAAGATTTAAAGGATACCGAATTTGTAAATTTCACCGGTACAGTGGTTTACAGGAAGAAATTTGAAGCCGGTGATTTAAAACCGGCTTGTCTGAATCTGGGGCAGGTTTTCGGCGTATCAGAGGTTTCGGTAAACGGAAAATCCTGCGGGGTGAAATGGTATGGAAGAAGGATTTATGATATCACATCTTATTTGCAGAAGGGCAGCAATGACCTGGAAATCCGCATCACCACCACCATGGGGAACTACATGAAAACATTGACCGACAATCGTACCGCACAAAAATTCACCGCTCTGAAAACCAAGGACCAGCCGATTCAGTCGATGGGACTTGTGGGACCGGTGACGATTTATTGATTTTAACCAAAAAACCAACCATATCAGTTAATGAACTATTTATGAATAAGATCAGCATCATCATTCTGTTACTGGTCATGTTTTGCACAAGGCAGGTCATGGCCGAAGATTACAAAGCTTCGATGTTCGGTATCAGATCGAACGGAACTACATTGAACACCACAGCCATTCAGAAAGCGATTGACTACATCCATGAAAAAGGAGGAGGGCGGCTGGTATTTTATGTGGGTCGTTACCTGACCGGGAATATCCAGCTTAAATCGAATGTATCTATTCGCCTGGAAGAGGGTGCCATTTTGGTGGGTTCTACCAACATTTACGATTACAACATCGATACGCCTTACAGTTCTCTGGTTTTTGCCTACCAGGCAGAAAATATCGGCATCACCGGGAAGGGGGTGATCGACGGACAGGGAAGGGAGCTGGCGTACAACCTGACCGACCAGGTCCACAAAGGGATCCTGAAGGATGACCTGAAACTAGACCGGCCAGCCAGCCGTCGGCCCCGGGGTATTTATTTCCGCGAATGCAAAAATGTGGAAATCTCCGGGATTGTGATTAAAAACGCAGCAGAATGGGTGCAGGTTTACGACCAGTGCGAAAACCTACGCATTGACGGGATCACGGTCGACAGCAAGGCTTTCTGGAACAATGACGGACTTGACATTGTCGACTGCCGGAATGTGAAACTTACCAATTCATTTATTGATGCCTCGGATGATGCCATCTGTTTTAAATCGCACGATGCCTCCAAAAAATGTGAGAATGTCGAGGTCCGCAACTGCGTTGCCCGTTCAAGTGCCAACGGTATCAAATTCGGAACCGTTACCGCCGGGGGATACAGCAATTTTAAAATCATCAACAACAAGGTGTATGACACCTTCCGTTCGGCATTACCATTGCCAACCCTG
>CAYWTT010000062.1:0-12670 GCA_964461245.1 uncultured Prolixibacteraceae bacterium
GCAGATGATCCCTCATCCTTTCAGCCTGAACGGTAATTCTGAAAACCGGATCTTCCCCTGCAGGAGTCCATCGTTCATTTTTCAGAAATACCTGCCTGTGAAAACCCCTCTTTCCGGCGTATTTCTTATAATCAAACTCGAAAGGATTTCCTCTGTTCTCGATCAATACCGGAACCTGGTCAAAGATGATGCTGCTACCGGGTGCCAGGTCACCTGCTTTTGCACTCTTTTCAAAGTAAATAATCAGCTTTTCGCTGGAGCGGATCACTGAATCCCCTTTATGAAGTAATGTTACAACCGCATCCGCTTTCAGGCTTTTTTGTTTTTCCACTGGTCTTTCCAGCACTGTGGCCAGGTAATGATCAGCTTCTGCCAGCGACCGGACTCTATTTTTTTCCTTGGCAATCCATATCCCTGAGATCAGGAAAAAGAAAGAAAAAAGCAACCCTCCGACAAATTCAGTATGATATCGGTATCTGCGGGAAAAGAAGAAAATGGCGGAAAGAACAGACAAAAGGATTATAACCAGGATCGTCCCGTTTAAAATTCCGAACCAGGATTCCAGGATGATACCGGCAACAAAAGGCATAAGAATCCTGATGAAGGGTAATCTTTGGATATAACTCATCATTTACCTTCCGGAAAAGCGCCCGTAAGGTAAATATACGAAAAAAAAGGGAAAAATCAGACTGGCACCCTGATCTTGTAGCTGGGGGTAACTTTGCCTTTTGTGATGTTCAAAAGCCGGTTCTTCATAAGCTTTCGCCTGAGGGGTGACAGATAATCCACGAACATTCTCCCTTCGAGGTGATCATACTCATGCTGGATGACGCGTGCTGCAAATCCGCTGAAAGTATCTTCATGTTCAACAAAGTTCTCATCCTGGTACCTGATCCTGACGGTTTCTGGACGGGTAATGTTTTCCCTGATTTCAGGAAGGCTCAGACACCCCTCTTCTATCACACAACTGCCATCTGTATCAATGATTTGCGGATTGATGAAGACTTTTTTAAATTCTTTCAAAGAGGGATCCTCATCTGCCCCTGCCGATGCATCCACCACAAAAACGCGGATGGAACGGCCGACCTGAGGAGCTGCCAAACCCACTCCATCTGCCGAGTACATGGTATTCCAGAAATTGACCAGAAATCCGGCAAGATCGGGATAATCAGGGGCTATGGGCTCTGCCTTCTTCCGTAAAACCGGATCACCGTAAACTACTATAGGATAAATCATGGTTGAAATTTTTTTTGTTCCAGATAAGATTGAAGGATGATGGTAGCGCTCACCCCATCAACCAGCGATTTATTCTGCCTGTCCGATTTTTTCAGGCCACCGGCAATCATCGCCTGAAAGGCAAGTTTGGATGTAAACCTCTCATCCACCTGTTTAACCTCAATGACAGGATATTTTTTAACAAATGTTTTCAGAAAGGGATTGATCCAGGTAACCGCTTCAGATGGTTCATTGTTCATTTGCATGGGATACCCTACAAGAACCAACACAACCTTTTCCTTTTGAAAATAGTCATCCAGAAATTTCCAGATATCACCCGAAGAGACAGTGGTCAACCGGGAAGCGATCATTTGCAGCGGATCAGTAACAGCCAGCCCCACCCTCTTTTTACCGTAATCAATGGCCAGTATCCTTCCTTTCTCCATTTATTATAATCCATTCATCAAAAACTGCGCAAAATTATCAATAAAAAAGGGCAGAACAAAATCATCCGACAAAATACTGACGCTCTCATTCATCAGGTGACAAACACCTAATCGGACATACCACAAGTGTTTCACCTTATGGGGTTTTGGAGTACAGGGGTATGGATATCCGCTATTTGTAATTCGAATAGTACTTCATGAATTGGGACCGTTCATATTTCATGGGATCAGGAACTTTCTTTGCCGAAAGCATCCCTCGGAAATCATCTAATGTTCTGAAGTTCCATTTCTTCATAAATTCCCTCAGCTGCTCTAGCATCTGGGGAACCACCCTTGTTCCGTTCAGGTAAAGGGTGGAACAAAGCTGGGTTACCTGAGCTCCGGCCAGTAAGAGTTTGGTAACCGTTTCGCCGGTATGTACCCCTGTGGTAGCAGCCAGTTCAAGATTGGAAACCTGTGAAGAAACCAGACCGATCCACCTGAGTGTATGACTGTACTCTTCCGGCGAACTGAACACATCTGAAGCTTTCAGTTCCATTTTCGCCAGGTCAATGTCTGGTTCATAAAACCGGTTAAACAATACCAATCCTTTGGCTCCATTGGCTTTCAGTCTCTCTGCCATTCCGATGATATTGGTAAAGTGACTTCCGATCTTTACCGATACGGGAATCTTAACCTGTTCCTTAACTCCGTGCAAAATGTCAGTATAGATCTTCTCCACATCGGCTGAGGCTTGGTTCCTGCTGACGGGCAGGTAAAAAACATTCAGCTCTATGGCATCTGCACCGGCATCTTCCAGCTCCCTGGCATAGGAGGTCCACCCCGAAGAAGATATGCAGTTGATGCTGGCAATTACCGGGAGACTGGTATTCTGTTTCACCTGCGTGATCAAGCCAGTGTGCTTGCCGATGGAATTTTGGCAAACATAATTCTGAATATAATCAGTAGCCTCGGGATAACCCGCCTGATTTCCGCTCTGATAGATCAGGTTCCCGATTTCACCCATGATTTGTTCCTCAAAAATGGATTTAAGCACAATCGCGGCAATGCCCGCTGTTTCCAGCTCCCTGATTTTCTCAAACGATCCGGTAAATCCCGAACTGGCAGCAATCAAAGGATTTTTCAGTTTAATTCCCAGATAAGTAGTCTCAAGATTTGGCATAATTTCAGAAATTTACTATAAACAAATGTATAGAGTTAAAGGCAAAAGGCAAAAACAACTTCGGAAAAGTTATCGGGATCCGAAGATGCTGCTGCCAATTCTGACTATGGTGCTTCCCTCCTCCACTGCAATGGTGTAGTCATCCGACATGCCCATGGAAATCTCACGGAAAGTATCATCATCCCTGAAAAAATTGGCCTTCAGCCGCCCGAAAACCGACTTCAAACCAGCAAATTCCCGGCGCACCCGATCCCTGTCCGCAGTGAAGGTTGCCATTCCCATCACTCCTTCAATCTGAATGTTCTTCAGGTTTTTATACGGATCTCCAGCGAGAATTTCACAAGCCTCTTCTTCCGTAAACCCGAATTTAGTCTCTTCCTCTGCAATATGAAACTGAAGTAGACAGGGTATGATCCGGTTGTTGCGTTGTGCTTCCCTGTTTATCTCCTGCAGCAGTTTTAGTGAATCCACCGAATGGATCATTGAAACGAACGGTGCAATATATTTCACTTTGTTGGTCTGAAGGTGGCCGATAAAATGCCATTCAATATCCCCGGGAAGGGATGGGTATTTGGATACCAGTTCCTGGGCTTTGTTCTCTCCGAAAATATGGTGCCCGGTCTGATAGGCCTGCATAATATCATCAGCTGGTTTCGTTTTGGAAACCGCAACCAGCTTCACATGCGGGGGTAAACTGCTTTTAATTCTCAGAAGATTTTGGTCAATAGTCATATTTTATCTTGAGTCACCAAAGGTAACAAAATCTCAGGCATCATTTATCGACCATAAAAAAACGTTTAACCAGCCGATTCCCTGCCATATCAACCACAGTCAGGCTATGTGAACCCGGGGACGGACGAAAGCTCATCTGATGAAAAAGGGTGGTTTTTCCTGCATACCGGTTATCGAGAAACCAGTGAATTTCAGCCAACTGATCCCTGTGGGTCAGTTCAAATACGACTTCTCCGGGTGTGCCGTCCAATTGCCTCGGGATAAAAATCTGATCCATTTCTCTCGGATAGATAAATTCCATCACCTCATCGTCAGTTTCACATCCCGGCATGACTGGGGGAAGCGGCTTGTATTCGGGATGTTTCCGGCGATAATAGTACTCCATGGCGGGAGGAAGAATGAACCAGTTCAGATTTTGAATATCCGTTACCGGGTAACAATCACCGGTTACCCTGTAATGGAGTTCCTTATCTAAATGAATCAGCCTGTGCCAGGGGCACTGACCAATATGTATGCCTGCCGGAACACGAAGGGTATCGAGGTCGGTACACCAGGGAGAAGGGAGAAATCCGCTCTCCCGGCAAAATGCCACAGGGAGCATTTCATCGGCAGGTTCCTCGAACCATTTTCCGGAAGGCAGCAATCCGAAGATTTCAAACATCAACGGAGCAGCCGAGGCTGAACCGGTGAGTCCTGCCCTTCCTTCACCATCTGCATTCCCTGTCCATACCGCAACCAAGAAATCCCGGCTGATTCCCACTGCCCAGCCGTCCCGAAAGCCAAAACTGGTTCCGGTTTTCCAGGATATCTGCCTTGCTCCGGCAAATGTTTCCCAACCGGTTTCTTCTTCCGGACGGTTCACCTCGAGCAAAGCTTTAAGGGTAAGATAAGCAGAAGAAGCCTTTAAAAATGGAGAGGAGGTCTCTTTTCCCCCGTTTATATGTTCAGCGGTTTTCCATATCAGGGGATGAAACTGGTTGACCCTGTACAGACCATTCTCTTCTTCATAATTCCGCACGATCCTGGCCAGAGAAGCATACATCCCGGCCAGGTCCCACAAAGTGACCTCTGCTCCTCCCAGGATCAGTGACAATCCGTAATAGCCGGGTGGTTGGGGTAAAGTAGTCATCCCCATTTTTTTCAGAAAATAATAAAACGGTTCCACTCCGTATTGCTGCAGCATTTTAACCGCAGGTACGTTCAGTGAGCGGGCAAGTGCCTGTGAGGCAGGTACCGCCCCGTCGAAACTACGGCTGAAATTCTCAGGGGTAAAATCAGGGAAGCGGGTGGGAATATCGGGGATCAGCTGGTTGGGAGCCAGCATTCCCTTATCGGTCAAAGCAGCATACAGAAACGGTTTCAGTATGCTGCCGCTGCTGCGTGGCGCACGGATCACGTCGACGTGGTTCCCGTGCTCTTTATCCAACAATTCTGGAATATTACCGGTATATGCCCGTACCCTGCCCGTCTTCACCTCTGCAACCAGTGCACATGCATTAAACACCTGGTTGGCAGCCAACTGTCTGGAATATGATTTCACGGCACGGTTTACATCCTGCTGTAGATAAGAGTCGAGCGTGGTCCTGATTCTTTGCCCTTTGTCTGTTTTCAATGCATATTCCAGCAAATGGTAGCTCTCTTCCGGAATGGGGAAAACCCGGTCAGGAACAGGTTCCTGAATGGCCAACCCGAGGGTAAGGGCATCAATGATGTGGTGATTATACAGCTTATTAAGCAGCTTATTGCGCTTTTGCATTAACAGGGTGTCATTCTTCCCGGGAAAAATGAGGGCCGGAGCATTGGGCAATACGGCCAGAGTGGCAGATTCAGCCCATGAAAGCTGTTCGGGAGGTTTGTTATAATATCGCCAGGAAGCCGCCTCGAGCCCTACCACATTTCCCCCGAACGGCGCGTGGGCACTATACATCCGTAAGATCTCCCTTTTGGAATAGCACAATTCAAGGTTCAGTGCCCAGATCATTTCAATCAGTTTATTGCCAAGGTTCCGTGGTTTGCCTGATCTGGCCAGCCTGGCCAGCTGCATGGTCAGGGTACTTCCCCCGCTTATGGTTTGTCCTGCCCGGATATTCTGAATAAAAGCCCTTGCCAGGCTGAAAGGATCAACCCCCGGATGACGGTAAAAACGGCCATCTTCAAACTCCAGCAAACACTTCTCAAAATAAGCCGGGATGGAATCAGCGGCCGGAAAACGCCATTGCCCGTCAGAAGCTATCCGTGCTCCCAGTAACTGACCATCGCTGCTCTCCATTACCGTACTGTCACCAGCCTTGAATAATGGCCGGGGAACACAAAAGAGAAACCAGCAGACCAATACCATTCCCATAAAAATCAGGATTCCCTTCCTGAAATGAATGAGCTTTCTGAGATAGTTTGCCAAGTTCCCAATTAACCTTCTCATTCCCTGATTTTTATGCAAACCTGAGTACTGTGAAGAATTTCCGCTGCTTTACTTCCGGATGACTTTAACCCATTGTCCCGGGATCCGGGCATAAACCGAGTTGTCATACATTCCTTCCGCCACCACTGCCGGAAGGAAGTATCTCCCCTCGTATGCCGCATGGAGAGCAATTCTGACAGGAATGGTTTCCCCGGTCTTTAGACTAAAATAGGTGTAAACCCGGTCATCTCGTATATCCTGATAATCAAACCGTCGGTTCAGGTTCTCCGGAATATCGCTCAACCGGCTGTTCAGAATTTCCCAGCCTGATGGGAAAATGGTCGTGAGGGCCATATCCTTGTATGTTCCTCTGATGCCCGGATGGGATACAGAGAGGTTCAGGAACAGGTCACTTCCCTGCGGCAGGTTTGAAGGATCGACCGGCTTTCCGTCACGTCCGGTAAAATGAGCGGAAATAAAAAGGTTGCGCTGATCCTCTCCGGAAACATCAACCAGGGGTATTCCTCGGCAAAACATCCGGGCATACACCGGAAACGAACCAGTATTTTCAACCATGACATCCGTCTTTCCCGTGGCTTCGATTTCCAGGGGTAACTTAATCACAGCCTGCCCGGAATGGAGTATCACCGGCTTTCCTCCTGACGTAACCTTCACATCCATACCGTTTTGATTGATGAAGGTTCCGAAATATCGGGAAATGGAGTAGAAGCACCAGGCAGAGGTTTGTGTGCTCAGCCATTCTGATGAGCCTATCTCCCCGGCCATTTCAACAAGCAACCGGAATGCTTTCTCGCGATTGTTTTTCAGCAACAGGGTTTCCAGGATCATGGCCTTATCGCGCAGTTCACTTCCATAAGTGGACCCGTGTTCAGGGTAGGGCTCAGTCTGCCAATTGAGCTGCTCCAGTAAACGGTCAGCAGCAGCAGACTGGCCTGATAAGAGATAGGCAGCTGCCAGTCTCCACCTGGCTTGGGGATATCCTGCCACTTCCTCCCTAAAACGGTTCATGATTCCCGGTTCAGGTGAACCTGCCAGGGCCAGTGTATATAACCGGTAGGCCTGAATCAGGGCTTCCTGTTTCCTTAGGGATAGCCCGGCACCAGGAGCCGGCTTCCACACCCGGGCGCGGCTGACCTGGTATTTCAGCCAGCTGCTTCTCATCACGGGAGGAAACATATACCCTTTCTGGGAGGCCAATATCAAAAAGTGACCGGCATAAGAGGAGCACCAGTCATCCGCTTCATTCTGCCCCGGCCAGTAAGCAAAACCGCCACTGCCCGTCTGCATCCCCTGCAATCGTTGGATAACCCGGTTAATATTTGCGGCAGTTTCCTGCTTTTCGGCAGCGGATAGTTTTACCAGATTTTCCAGATAAAGCTGGCTGAGTCCTGTGGATACCGTTTGTTCGGCACAACCGTGCGGATATCTGATCAGGTCACCCAGGTGCCGTGAAAGGTTAAGCCCGGGTACGGCCGAAAGTTCAAGAAAAGCCGTATTGCTGCCTTCCATGCCGGGGGCGGTCAACGCTTCATGCCATGTTTTTCCGGCTTCCACCAGCCCGCTTTTTTCAGCTAACACGGCAGGATTGGGATTCCGTATTTCCAATTCCGTCTCATAATGTGCAGTTTCTTTCCCACTGACAGCCATTACCTTAACCGGGGCTATTCCGGTCCGGCCGGCTGTTTTCACTGTAAACCAGACAATTTTGCTGCCCGGCTGAGAAAATGTAACTATTTTGGAGGTTTCTCCCAAAGGAGTCATCATGCCACTGACGGAAAGGCTGACTGTTACCTGCCTGGTCGACTCCTTCAAGGCAAAAATCTCCACCGGCAGTGAAATCTCTTCGCCGGGACCCGCCACCCGGGGCAGCGTGGCCAGGATCATGACCGCATTCCTGACCTTTGCCGTTTTCGAGCTATTCCCATATGATCCGCAGTTCCCAGCCACCACCATGGCTTTCACCGATCCCACATAAGACGGCATCTTAAAGCTGTGCGACCCGGACCCTCCCCTGGGTAAAGTAAAAGGCCCGGCAAACAGGACTACCGGCTGAAAACGGCTGACCTGGCTGCGTCCGGCCATCCTTTTATCTTCATCCCCTCCGACTGCAAACGCCTTTTCCAGGCGGGCGCCATAGGCTCCTGCCACATAATCGAAGAGATCGTATGTTTTTACGCCCAAAGCTTCACGGGCATAAAAGCTGCCGTGGGGATCAGGGGTCTGGAATCCGGTCAGATCCAGCAGCCCTTCATCCACAATCGCCAGGGTGTAGGTCATTTCCTTTCCGTTTTTCTCACGGATCTTCACGAAAAACTCCTTTTCCGGTTCCAGCTCATCATTCATTCTGATCTCCGGGTGAAGTACCGTGCCCGGATCTTCCACAGCGACGGGACAAACCCCATATAAACGTATGGGGGCATCGTTCCGGGTGGAGCCATAAGGCTGGATCAATGTTACATGAATATACAGGGTGGGTGCCATGCCGGGCTTGACCTCCACATTGAAAAAAGTCTCATTATCCGTGGTTTTCACCCAAAAAATATCTTTCACCTGACGTCCGTCTTCCAGACTGACCAATGCCCGGGCATTTGCCGGAGAGGGAATTCTGACCCGGATCTTTTCCCCGGTGACATATTTTTCCTTGTCGGTTGTCAGTGCCAGCATGGTGGCTCCCTCAGGTGTGGCATCGGTACGCCAGCCTCCCCATTCCGACATATAGAATGTCACACCGGCTGCGTGTCCGTTTTCCAGATCCCTCACATAGAGAAGGTAACGGCCATTGTCGCGCCAAGTATGATATTCCACAGAAAGATTGAATTTCTCAAGCGGTGAGGCAGAAGTGACGGACCAGGTTTTTAACGGTTGATAATTGTTCCCGCTTACATAATGGGCCAGGTGATCTTCACCTGCCTCCCACCACCAACGCCAGTCAATCTTGTAGAGCGAGATCTCCGCCTTTCCCAGCGGCATGGGGGTGCCTTCCGGACTCAATGCAACCACCTCAGGCTGGTATACCTTTCCGGTAGCGTACCAGCCATCCTCCTCTTCCGGCATCCTGATCCCCAGGTAACGTTTGTAAGGAGAAAATTCAGCCTGCCTTGCATTGATACTGAAATCCCCGCCATCCTCAAAAACCCTGGTGGTAAACCAGGCCCTCAGCTTGCCCGGAAAACCCTTGGAAAAAGGAAATTCAAGCGGGAAAATTACCTGACCTTTCCCATCCAGTCGACCGTCGAAAACAGTCTGCTTGGATGGGGAATATACCGCACCCGGATTATCGAAACTATATTTCTCATACCCTTTAAAGGTGGTCTTTACCGGGAACATTTCGGTTTCCACTACAGCTTTCAGGGAGTTGGCAACCGCACCGTGCAACCATGTGGCACTCAGGCTGGCCTGTTGACGGACTCCCGCCCTGACAGGATCGGGAAGTTGCAGGTCGATTTTAAGCCGGTTGGGTTTGACCGTCTCCACTTTGATTCTTTTTTCAAAAGAGGCGCCACCTACCTGAACCTTGGCATACCAATTCCCGGTAGGATCATCGGGACGGGTCTCCACAGGGAAATGGTAAAATCCGTTCTCTGAAGCGGTAGCTACCCGTTTAAACACCTCCTGCCCTCGGGAATTGACCATTCTGAAAATCACGGGTGTGTGGGCAGGGATCCGCTTCTCCGGATCATCCAGGATGAAGGTGAGGAACAGCCGGTCTCCCGGACGCCAAACCCCTCTTTCTCCATAAATAAACCCCTTTACCCCCTCCTGCACCTCTTCTCCAGACACATCAAAATTGCTCAGCGACAGCGAAGATCCGTCATCGATCCTGAGATACCCCGTCTGGTTTCCTTTGACTGCCATTGCCATAAATGGCTTATGTTCAGGGGTGTAAGAAGCAAACCCCTTTTCATCGGTGGTGCACTTTCCTAAAAACTGGTGTTGATAGTCAAAAAGCGAGATTTCAGTGCCTTCTTCAGGACCGGCTGTATTCAGGTTGGTCACGGCAAATGTGTACCGGAAACCTTTTCCCTCCTTGGCCAGGATACCCAGATTGGAAGAATAGATATTCCTGGAAACAAAACGCGCTGAACTGTAATAAGAGTTGTCACATGGATTATCCCTCTGCTGCCAGTCATAATCCTCAGGCCAATAGTACAGACTGTACCACCCGGGGGCATCCCAGTCTTCCTTTTCACTGCTTTCCACGGAATCCTCTTCGGGAGCAATCTCTCCCTGACACTCACAGAGGGAGTAGGCTTTGCGGAAACGCAGTTCCACACGGTAAATCGCCCCCTGCTCAGGTTTGAGAAACCGGTCAAGGTCGATGCGATAAGTATTCCAATTGAAACGTTTTTCCGGCATGTCAGGATTGAGCTCCACTTTCCCGCTGTAAACCAGCCGCCCTACTTTTTTAATATCCTCCTCCCCATCCACCTGGTTCTCCTGCAGGAACTGACGAATATTGGAGGCAAAGATTTTAATGATCCGCAAATTGACAGCTTTCAGACTGACCGCCTCAAAGGGAAGTGAAAGACTTCCCTGATCAGGGACGATAACCCCCTTCCCCAACAAACGGAGCTGTGGTTTCAGGTTTTTGAAGAACAACGGGAATTTTCCTGTCTCCTGCAATGATCTGCCGTCTGAATTTCTTAACCCCCTGTAAATAGTAACCGACGTTTCACCGGTGATCATTTCTGCCGGCCAAAGGGTCAGAAGGTTTCCGTCCACTTGCCAGGTAAAACGGACTCCATTTTCGAATTCCACCAATCCTTCCGGCTGCTGATCCACAGCCAGTGGATCGGAAAACCGGACAATAACCCGGGGCTCCGGCGCGGTTTGTGTTTTCACTCCCAAAATCTTAAACTCATTTTCACCGGGCACTTCCACGACCAGTTTCCCCTTGTTCCTGATTTTGAGAGGAGTGCCATCCCATTCAATCAACAGCTTCCTTCCTGAATATTCATCCCTTACCAGACTATCGACAGTAAAAATGTGGCTTCGCCGGTCGGTCGAATGGGTCCATGTCAGTTTGTGCGGATCACTGTCATAGCTTGCCCTGACCAGCTTTTCAACCGCGGCCGGATCAGCAAAATCAGCGGTCACCAAGGTACCCGTAAAGGACATGATCCCCGGCTGAAGCGCATTATCCGCATGCAAGCCCTCCTCCTCCACTGAAAAATCCTGCTTCATGGTGTTGAAACCAAACCGGAATACACGGAAGGGTTTATCCACTTCAACCAGCTTTCCCAGGGACAGAGTCACCGTATAACGGGTATCGGATTCGAAGGGAACTTCCGGCCGGAAAGTCAGGGTGCCGTCCTGATCTACCACAGTTTCACCTTTAACGGATGGGGCCAGACCGAAAACAGAGGAGGAAAGAACCTGCCCCGGCTGAAGTCCGGGGGGAAGGTTTCTTAAGCGAACCATTACCGGCGATTCAGATGAAATCGCCCCGGAAGTAAATGAAGTGATGTATTTTGAGAATGCAGGATCGGGCTGGACCTCCCCGCCATTCGGATGACATCGGGCGAAAAGCGCCAGGAAAATAAAGGCCTGAAGGCTGAATTTCAGCAATTCTTTCGTAACTTTCATTTTTGTAGTTTTATCCGGAATTAAACGCTTGTTTAATTAATCTGAATGAGATTTAACGATACAATATAGCAATTATATATGTCTGGCTGGTCTGATATTAAAAAATTATGAACAGAAAAGATTAAAGTGAAAAATCCGGTTGCATAAAAAGAAAATACTTTTCAATGAAATTTAAATTTTTGATCTTTGCAGCCTTTACATTCAAATTATTTTGACATTATTAAATCTAAAACTATGTACAAGATCCTTACATTGGATAAAATTGAGTCGATGGGACTCCACAGTTTCCCTGCCGGGAAATACCAGACGGGAACCGACTTTGCCGATCCGGATGCCATCATTTTAAGAAGCCATAATCTCCATTCCATGGAATTTTCCACCAGGACACAGGCAATTGCCCGTGCTGGAGCGGGAGTGAACAATATTCCGGTTGATCGTTGCACCCAATCGGGAATAGTTGTTTTCAACACGCCGGGCGCCAACGCAAACGGAGTAAAAGAGCTGGTTCTGGCAGGAATGTTACTGGCTTCGCGTGATATAACCGGTGGAATTGAATGGGCTAAGACCCTGGTTGGTCAGGGTGATATGGTTCCTTCGCTGGTTGAAAAGGGTAAAGCAAATTTTGCCGGAAATGAAATTTGCGGAAAAACACTGGTAGTTGTCGGTTTGGGTGCCGTAGGCATGCTGGTTGCCAATGCAGCCCAGCTGATGGGCATGAAAGTCCTGGGCTTTGATCCCTATCTCTCTGTACAAAAAGCACAGAAATTAAGCGATAAGATCGAGCTGGCAAGAACACTGGAATCAGCTATATCGCGTGCTGATTTTGTCTCTTTGAACATTCCGCTTTCATCAGAAACCCGCGGATATATCAACAAAGACAAAATCAGGGGAATGAAAAACGGGGTTAAAGTGCTGAATTTTGCCCGGGGGGAATTGGTGAATAATGCAGATATGGCCAAGGCCCTCGAAGATGGAAAGGTAAGCCGTTACATTACTGATTTTCCGAATGAAGAGACTCTGAAAATGAAAAATACCCTTTGCATTCCCCATCTGGGAGCTTCCACCGAAGAATCGGAAATTAACTGCGTAACCATGGCAGCCGAGCAGTTG
>CAYWTT010000063.1:0-12630 GCA_964461245.1 uncultured Prolixibacteraceae bacterium
ACAATCGATTGGAAAATTCTGTTGAAATGGAACCTGGAAAAGTTGGCTACATTAGCCAGTTCCTCCAAAGTCATCGGTTTTTCCAAATGGGATTCGATGTGATCAAATGTTCTGTTGATGCGGAATATATATTCCTTATTCATTTGCTTATCTTCGCTCATGTTGAAATCTGAAAGATATTGACTGGGTTTATGTTGAATTCCTTAAAATCACTTCTGTTTTAGTTGGTTCCCCAAGGGAAACTTTCTGATAAACTCCTTTGCCTGGACAACTTTCAGAAAAACAAACGGTTAACGGAAAAGTGTCTGGTCTCAAAACAGCCATTCCAACCCCTAAAAATAGTGATTATTCATAAAAATGATTTACGGGTAGTGACTAACGGTTAAGGTGTTCTTTGGAGGAGAGGGTATAAGTTCAGATGGGCTTAAGAAAGGCAAAAGGGATATGGATACCTGCGGAAAATTAAAGATATTTGCTTTTATAATTTATAGTAAATAAGAAAATAAAAATAATTCAAAACAACCATGAATAAACCGTTTCTGTTTCTGATTTTTTATGTAGTATTTTCCGGACTGGCGGCTTCAGTCGAAGGAATTAATCAAAATACCGGTTTTTCAGACACATGCAAATGGATCAGCAACTGTTCGCAGGAGTTAACCAATCCGGAAGCGATGTACTCCACTCGTCCTGCTCCGCTTTTCAGGAAAGAGTTCGATGTTCCCGTTGGGGATATAAGGAAAGCTTCATTTTTTATCACAGCTGCAGGATATTACAGGGCAAGTTTAAACGGTGAACGGATCGGTGATGTGTATCTGGATCCGGCCTGGACTGACTACAGCAAGCGGGTTTATTATTCTGAGTATGACCTTACCCCAAAGCTGCGACCTGGGAAAAACTGTTTGGGAATTATGCTGGGGAATGGTTTTTTTAATCCACTCCCCTTGCAAATGTGGGGATATCTCAACCTAAGGAATACATTGCCCGTCGGTATTCCGGCTTTCACTGCATGTTTGGTCATTGAATATGCCAATGGAAAGGTTTCCGAGATATTTACCGACCATTCCTGGAAATTTTTAGATGGACCTATCCTGAAAAACAATGTTTATCTTGGTGAACATTACGATGCCCGTCTGGAAATTCCGGGGTGGGACAAGGTTGATTATGACGATGGCGAATGGATGAAATCCTGCGTGGTAAAAGGGCCCGGAGGGATTCTTCAACCCCGTTTTTTCCCACCTGTGAAGATTACGGCGAGGATAGATCCGGTAAACATTTCCATTCCTGAAGAGGGAACTTACCTGGTCGATATGGGGACCAATTTTGCAGGGAGTTATAAAATCAGGTTGAAGGGAAACCCCGGAGATACGGTTATTTTCCGCTTTGGTGAACGCATTTACGGGAATAAAAGTCTGAATCCGATGACCGCTGTATGCGGACAGATTAAGAAAAAGGGTACAGGAGGACCCGGATCTCCGGATATCGCCTGGCAAACGGATGCTTATGTGTTTGGAAGAGATTCGGAAGTATGGTATTCACCCGAATTTACTTTCCATACTTTCCGGTATATGGAAATCAAAGGACTGAAATATCTGCCTGCCTTGTCCGATATCTGTGGTCTGGCTTTGAATACAGCGGTGGAGGAGTGTAACCATTTCAACTGTTCTTCCGATCTGCTGAACACCATACAGAAAATAACCCTCCGGACCTTCAAATCCAATCTGGTCAGCGTCCAGTCCGATTGCCCCGCACGTGAACGTTTCGGGTACGGGGGCGACATCAATGCGGTTGCCGAATCGTACATCTGTAATTTTGACATGCATGACTTTTACCGGAAAGCCATTTATGATTGGGTGGATGCGATGAATGATTCCGTATTTGTGGATACGGCTCCCTATGTGGGTTTGAAATATTGCGGGATCAGTTGGGAATCAGCGTTCATTTTTCTTCAGGATAAGCTGCTGGAGTATTACCAGGACAAGGGAATTGTGGAGGAAATGTACCCTCTGGACCTGAAATGGATGGATAAAGTATCCCGCTTGCATCCTGATTTAATCATCAGTAAAGGACTAGGCGATCATGAATCGATGATGCCTGTCCCAGTGCAGATTACCGGAACCTGCCACTATCTGCAGGTTGCAGGAATAATGAAACGCTTTGCTTCCATGATGGGCGACCAGGTAAATGAAAAGCGGTTTGCAAAACTGGAGTCCGACATCAGCCGGGAACTGTATGAAAAGTTCTGGAAGAATCAGGGACAGAATCTGGATAAGGTAAACCGACAGACATTATATGCCGCTTTGCTCTTTTCCGGGGTAATTCCTGAAAACGAAAAACAGGCGGCGGTTGATTCGTTGATTGCTGCTGTAGATAACGGTTTAAACGGACATTTTACCACCGGCATTTTCGGTACCAAGTTCGTTTTGGAAGCAATGTCTCAGAATGGTTTGACTCAGCGTGTCTTTGATATTGTGAACAATCAGGCTTTCCCGGGATGGGGTTATATGATTGGTCAGGGTGCAACCACACTCTGGGAGACATGGCGGGAAAGTGACAACACCTATTCTAATTGTCATCCCATGTTCGGAAGTGTCTCCGAATGGTTTTACCGCTGGCTCGGAGGGATCCGTCCTGATCATTCATATCCCGGGTTTCAGAAATTTCACCTCGAACCACATACCCCCGATGGATTGCTTTATGTAAAAACTTCCTGTAAAACTCCTTATGGCTATATTGTGTCTGATTGGAAGAAAAACGAATCCCGGGAGATTGTGTATCAGATTACCGTTCCGAAGGGAACAACGGCAATGTTCAGGATTCCTGTCCATGAATATGATCAGGTAGATATTGCAAGTGGACAGAACACGATTCAAACAGACCGCTCTGATTTCAGAGAGGGTACTTTTCAAAAGTCACTCTCAGGCGGAGAGTATGTCATTACCCGAAAGATGAAGTAATCTCAATAAATTACAGATCTGGTATGAATTTAAATATCCATGGAATATTCCTGCTTTTTTCCCTTTTTGGAGTGGGTGGTTTAGCCCGAGCTCAGTCTTCCCCGGTAAATTATGGAAATGGTCTCCCTGCCACCGATGCCTTGGGTCGGAAATTAGCGGGTTTTGAAGAAACCGGTGGCCCCAGAAAGGATAAATATGTGGCGATTTTTTACTGGACCTGGCACCAGGGGAATGACGACACTACCTTTCAGGTAAAAAACATTACCGAAATTGTCAGAAAGTATCCCGAAGCCATGAAAAATTACGACCATCCGGCGTGGGGAACAAAAAAGCCGGGTTTTTTTTATTGGGAACAACCTTTGTTGGGATATTATAAAACCACCGATCCCTGGGTGTTGCGAAAACATGCCGAGTGGCTTGCCGATGCGGGAATTGATGCCGTTTTTTTCGATTGTACGAATGGAGACATCACCTGGAAAGAGTCTTATGAAGTCTTGATGAAAACCTGGGATCAGGCCCGGCGGGAGGGAGTGAATGTGCCTAAAATTGCTTTTATGCTTCCCTTTGGCCCGGTTCCTCACGCATTGGTTTCACTCCGAAAATTGTATTGCGATGTATATAAACCAGGAAAATATCAGGATTTGTGGTTTTACTGGAAAGGAAAGCCTTGCATAATGGCTTATCCTGACAGTTTATCCAACTCACAACCTGACCAGGAAATCAGGAACTTCTTCACTTTCAGACCCGCACAACCCGATTATGTGAATGGGCCCCGGCGTAATGACCAGTGGGGATGGCTTGAAAATTATCCGCAGCATGGGTACGTCAGATCGGAAAACGGGCGGTTTGAACAGGTCACGGTAGGTGTCGCACAGAATGCTTGCCCGCAGACCAAAGGTCATTGCAGCGCTTTTAACCTTCCCGGCTCTTTCGGAAGAAGTTACAGCCAGCGAAACGGGTTTGATCCCAGGGTGGAAGGTTATCTCTATGGCTGGAATTTTCAGGAGCAATGGGACCGCGCTTTTGAACTCGATCCGGAACTGGTTTTCATTACCGGATGGAATGAATTTATCGCCGGACTGTGGTTACCCCAAGACAAATGGACCGGAGATCCTTTTTCGTTTGTGGATGAATTTGACTGGGAACACAGCCGGGATTTGGAACCCAACAAAGGATGGGGGGACAGGGGGGATGTATATTACTTCCAGATGATAGATAATATCCGGAAATTTAAAGGAACTCCTGCACCTGAAAAACCCTCCGCTCCCAAAACCATACGCATCGGAATGATGAACGGCTGGGAAGAGGTGAAACCTTCTTACCCGGCCTGCAAAGGAAATACCTTTCACAGGGATCAAAGGGGACGGGAGAATGCATGTTACCGCAATACTTCCGGCAGAAACGATATTGTTGGGGCCAAAGTGGCCCGTGATTCCGAAATGCTCTATTTCTACGTGGAAACTGCCGGCAAACTGACTTCTTCTTCCGATAAAAACTGGATGATGCTGTTTTTGGATACCGACCGGGATAAATCGACCGGCTGGTATGGCTATGATTTTGTGGTTAACCGGATCAGTCCCCAAGGCAAGAAGTCGGTTATCGAAAAAAATATAGGCGGAAGATGGGAATGGGAAAAAGTCTCTGAAATCAAATTTGCCGTAAAGGAGAACAGGATGGAACTCGGCATACCAAAGAAGATACTGCGTCTTGACGGCACGAAGGTCGATATTGAATTCAAATGGAACGACCATATGCAGGAAACGGGGAACATCATGGACTTTTACGTGAATGGAGATACTGCACCGGGAGGTCGTTTCAATTATGTATATTCTCTGGATCATTGAGTAACAACCGGAGGTTGTCAGAATCTTTCAGGAATTATGTCATTTTGTGAAGAAATATTGTCACTTTGTGGGGATTGATCATTCCGTTTTATTCTATTTTCACCCATGATATTTCTTCATTTACAGTGAATAAACTTTTATTCAGATTAACAACTAAATAGTATAACGGAGTAGTATTGAGTACTTCGGGCCAAGCTTCATAACCGACCTAAAAACCGTTCCGGCTATTTTATAAGCCGGATTTGCAAACTTGACATTCAATGGAAACAAGAAGAAACTTTTTAAGAAAAGCTGCTGTAGGATCAGCTGTATTATCTTCCGTTGGAGGATTTTCTGTATTAAACGCACAGGAAAATCCCGATGGGGCAGCGAATGACCATGCTGATATACAGGCTACTGATCAGTTGTTTCCCGGGTGGGAAATATCTTTCAATGAACCTGTTTCTGAATTGACACTGAAAAATGGATCTGTTTCCCTTCAGGGTAAACTGAGTTTTTATTCAGAAGAGAATCAATGGCTTATTGCCCATTCGAGGGATGGTATTCAGAATCGGTATGCATTGGTTGATTTGAAAGGAATTTCGGTGGGATATTTCGTTTTCGGCCAAACCTGCGAAAATTTGCAACTGTTGTTCTATCATCGCTATTATGCGGGGAAAGCCCCGTGTGGGATTTTTTCTTTTGAGGGCATGATTTCTTTTATGACCGACAGTTTTGCCTGCAGGACAAGGGCTAATGCAGATGAACGTGTTTTGTCGCTGGGTTATGGTAAAGCTGATTCAACCTGGAATGATTCTCTTTTTTACCCGGCAGGAGATCTGGCATTGCGGCTGGATGCAGAGAAGCTGAACATTAAGACAGCAGAAGCAGGATTGTATTCATTTACATTGTCGGGAAAGATTGGTGAATTGTACAAACCGGTATTTGAATTAAATCTTGAAAAAGGTTACTACCAGAACCGATATATACCCCGTTATCATGAAATTAACCGCAAACGCTGTCCGAAAACCCCAACCGGATGGATGTCGTGGAATACTTATTTCGATACAGCTACTGCCGAGGATAATCTTGCTGAAGCAAAGATCGGGAAGAAATATCTCCAGCCCTTCGGATGTGAATTCTGGTCGATAGAATCCTGGCAGGAAAATTCAGATGTTTTGCCTGTCCGCAATTTTTACAACATGAATCTTGAAACAAGTGTGAAAAAATTCCCGAAAGGAATGAAGCGGCTGGCAGAGGATATCCGTAAACTGGGCTTTAGGCCCGGCATATGGACTGCCCCTTTTGGCACGGGGAACAGGGAATTTTATGAAACCCATAAAGACTGGTTTCTGCATGATGAAAACGGTGAACCTATACCCAGCTGGAATGGTCGTTTTACCCTTGATCCGACTATTCCGGAAACGCGCGAACATTTAAAGAAAATACATGATATAGTTTCACATGAATGGGGATATGAGTTTTTTAAAATTGACGGTATAACTACGCAGCCTCTTCTGTACGAGCATCCTGAAATCAGGGCCCGGTTCAGGGATCAGTCATGTCAGAATGCATTTGAACTATGTATCAGGGCAATACGCGAGGGTATCGGGGAAGACAGGGTGCTTTTAGCCTGTGGAAAACCTTCGGGAGTAGAGGGATTTTATTCGGATGCCTACCGTGTGGGAGGAGATATTGTTGAACAATTCAAACCTCCCAAATGGAGCGGAATTGTGAACACAGGACGAATTACCGCCAACCAGATATTTTTCAACAACATAGTGATCCATACAGATCCCGATACCTTATTGGTACGTGAAATGCCGCTGGAAGAAGCAAGGGTGTTCACCACCCTGGTTGCATTGCCTGGCCAGCTGACCTTTTTTGGTGATAAACTGGCCATGTTGCCGGCCGATCGGATGAAAATGCTGCAGCAAACATTGCCTGTGGCCGATGTGCATCCCATGAGTCTCTATCCCTATTTTTCCATGATGCCGGTATGGAACCTGCATGTACATAACGACCTTCTGGATGATTACAATGTGGTTGCTCTTTTCAACTGGGGAAATGAACCTGCATCGATCTTTTGTACGGCTGAAGAATTGGGCGTTGATCCAGAGGAAAATTATATTATGTTTGAATTCTGGACTCAAAAGAGTTTTCGTACGATGAAAGGGAACCTGGCAATGGAAGTCCCTGCACATGCAATAAGGTTATTATCCATGCATAAGGCAAAAGCTTTCCCCCAGTGGATAAGCAGTGACCGTCATGTGACGCAGAATGGGATGGAACTGAAAGAATATGCATGGAAAGCCGAAAGCAGAATGCTGGAAGGAAAGATCCAGCTCATCGGTTCATTTCCCCTTACCATGCGGTTGCGGATTCCGGATGGCTATTCATTTAGGAAAGCGGAATGTCAGGGTGCAGAATGCTCTGCAACACCGGAAGGAGATAATATATTGGCCATCACTTTTATGCCGGGCAGGACTGGTGATTATAGCTTCAAAATCAATTTTTAAATCTTTTAACAGGGGTGAAAAAAATAATCTTACCAAGGCAGACTACTTCCTGCCCATTCCTGCTTCTGAAAAAAATAAAGATCCCAATTTGACGGATAATAATGGAGCTGAATTTTAACCACCCTCCCACACCAAATTTGAAAAGTCATTGATTTTTTTTATCGACCTAATTTATACTTTTATTAATCAAGTAAATTATGCATAATAAACTTTACATGAAATGAAAAAAAACTTTAACAGAAGAGCATTTATCAAAGGTTCTGCACTTGCGGGTTTTGCCGGAATAGCCGCTACGAGTACTATGGCCGGGATATTAACACCCGGTCTGAAGGATGAATTAGCTGCCGCTTCAATCGGGAACAACGCAGTCAAAGGGAATATCGGATCGGCCGAAACGAAACTGTTTTTCAACAAGAATGGAAAATTCAAAATCCTGCAATTCACCGATACCCATTATGTGGCGGGTGATCCCCGTTCAAGCCGGGCATTGGAAAATGTAAAAGAGATGCTGGATCTGGAAAAACCCGATCTGGTTATCCATACGGGAGATGTGATTTTTGGCAAACCTGCGGAAGAATCCTTACGCCAGATACTCACTCCGATATCTGAACGAAAAATCCCATTCGCCGTGGCTTTGGGCAACCACGATGAAGAGTATGATAAAACGCGGAAAGAGGTGTATGAAATCATCAGGACAATTCCCCACAGCATTACTGCCACAACGGACGGAATTTATGGGGTAACAAATTATGCGTTGACCCTGGCTTCACCCAAGGATGACAAAATCAGCCGAATTTTTTATCTTCTTGATTCAAACCGGGGTGCCACCATTGAAGATATCCCGAAAACGTACGGGCATATCCATTTTGACCAGATTGCCTGGTACCGTGAGAAAAGCCGGATATTCACGGAAATGAACGGGGGCGTACCGGTTCCCTCCTATGCCTTCTTCCATATTCCATTACCTGAACACAAAGAGGCCGCCCGGGACGATGAAAATGCGGTGTTGACGGGAACCCGCGGTGAAAATGTGGGTTCTGCCAAAATTAATTCCGGTTTGTTTGTATCGATGAAGGAGATGAAAGATATCCAGGCGATTTTCGTCGGGCATGACCACAACAGTGATTGTTCGGTTTATTGGAACAATATGTTTTTTATCTATGGAAGATTCAGCGGATGCGATACCGTATATAACGATTTAAAACCGAATGGTGCTCGGGTGATTGAACTCACCGAAGGAACAGAAGGTTTCCGTTCCTGGATTCGTCTGAAGGGGGGTGAAAAAATTCAGGACATACAATACCCTGATGACTTTATGCGGAAAAAGAATTGATATTTGTGCGAAAAAAATTATAGTCGGAAGCATAAATGGCTTTACAGATCGTTTCTGTAAACGGGAACATCTTTAATCCACCTGGGGAAGAGGTCAATCTGCCTTGCAGGTTATCCTTCCCCATGGCTAAAAGAATTGTGATTTAATTTTTTAGAATATGAAGAGAACCACTATCGCCTTTTTTACCGGAATTGTTTTGTTTTGGGCAAATCCCGCACTCTCCCTGGCACAAACGCAGCTAAAAGAAAGCAAAACCAGAAATTTCTATGTGGGGATAGATAATTCAGGGGATAAATGCAAACCCGGGGAGTTTTTTAATCCGGCTGCCATGGATTCGCTTGGAGTTGATTTTGTGGTCTTTCATTACAGAGGACCTAAAGGTACTGTAGGTGAGGAAGCACAAAGAATGAAAAAGCTGGGGAATGATTTCAAAAATGCTGACCTGAAAGTGGTTGTCAATGTGGAGTGTGGAAACTGGAGTGTTGACATGTCCAGCACCGATGGATATAATTGGGTCCAACAGCCCAATGGACTTCATTTATTTAAATTTCCGGCTGATGTATTGAAAAGCCTGAATCAGTCAGAGGCGGTATGGGGCGTTTTGTATGATGAGCTGGAACATTCCCAGATTACGCGCAATCTTTCGATAACGCTCAGAAATCCGGGAGTGGAGCTTGTCAATCTGGCAGAGCCGACAGGAATGGATTTTAAGTCAGCTGATGAGGCAGTTTATCAAGGGGCCAAATCGCTTGTCGGGGAATGTAAAGATCTGGGAACCAGGCAGGTGCTGACAGAGCATGTCTGGCCCGTACTCTTTCACAATTTTGCCAGAGCCGGTATCACCCCGGTTTACAAACAGATGAAGGAAAACTGGTCGAATGTCTGGGCAGCCTGTGCTATGGGAGCCTGTCTTCAATATAACCAGGAATTATGGGCATGCCTGGATCTCTGGCACCATAATACCTTCCCCGGTCATTCGGCCGAGGAACTGTGGTCCAACCTGCTATTTGCCTACTGGGCGGGAGTTGATAAAGCTTATGTGGAAAGTGTGGGGAAACATACGTATGAACCTGATGAAAACGGTGGTGTAAAACTTTCCGAAAGGGGAGAGGTTATAAGACGATTTGCCACGGAATATCTGCCGGCTAATCCCCGACCATACACCTTCAGGGATTTCGAACCCGAAATTGCCATTATCCGCTTTGATGATACAGAATGGGGCCAGGGCCCAAATGTGTATTGTACCGTGGATGTCAACGAGGGAGACATTAAAAAATACAATCTTTACTGGAAAGACTGGTTGTTCGGAGCATATGATCTCCGTACCAGTCCAGAGTCGGAAGAATGGATCAGGGCATGGCATACTATCACCCACGGGATGGTAAAAAAGGAGAGTCTTTCCTGGAATGCGGGGAATATTTACCAAGGGATGCCTTATCGCTGTTTTGCCCCCGCCAATTTGCCGGTCGTCTTTGATGACAGGGTAACCGGGGATTATCTGAAAAGTGTCAAGCTGGCATTTTTATGTGGTTTATACATCAGTAAAAACACTTTGAAAGATGTGGCCTCGCTGGTCAGGGATCGTGGTCTGGTTGTGGTGACATCAAAACGCTTTGCACCGGATAAATTTGCATCTCACTTTTTGTCAGGAACAACGGAATTCAGGGACGGAAAAGGGAAATGGATCGTCACGGACGATATGGCAGGAGATGATCTGAAAAAAGCGATAGCCCCCTGGTTAGGGAAAGATGACGAGATAGTGTTAAGGTTCAAAGGCAACAGAAAAGTGACGATGAAAATATCTCCGGATGGGAAAGAGATTCAGGTAAATTAATTCCTGAAACCAGATGCCCTGCATTAAGGCATAGGTCCGCGGACCAACTCAACGCGTAATCTGTAATTGAAAAGGGGCCTTAATGGAGGATGGTATATTCTTTTTTTTCAGGTCCTATTCCTTTGATGGTCAGTTTTTTCCATTGCCGGGGAAGACAGGATGTTTCCTGGATGATTCCTTTGTCTGTGATCCTTAATCCCCCGAATCCAAAAAGAACCACCTGAAGCATCCCTCCTGCGCCGGTTGCAAAGTAAGGATTATGACTTAAGGCCGACTCCGCAAGGGCACCGAAAGGAGGACGTTTGTTGGGCAGATAAGCTTTTTTGAACATATCAAATGCTTTATCTCTGTCACCCAACCGGGCATACAGAATCGATAGAATTGAATAACTCATTGCGGGACCTTCTTCTGCAATCCTGGTTTCGTAGTATTCCAGGTCTTTCCTGACCGATTCTTTATCGGTGACAATTTCAAGGGGATATGCCAACAGGTTGACATCGGCCTGTTTGATGATCTCCCCGTTATAAAGGCTGTGTTCCCTGATGACCCCGTCCGTGAAATAATGAAATCTGATATTTTCAGTCATTTTTTTCCATTCCGGATCGGGTTCCATCCCTAAAATCCTGGCTGCTTCGACGGCATAGGAAAGGATGGCTTTGGCTGATCCGTTGGTGAAGGCATTGTCGTCCACATTAGGGGCAAACTCATCTGCTCCTACCACATTCAGCAAAGACCAGGTGTTATCCTTGTTTTTGGTTGCCCGGCTTACCCAGAAATCAGCCACTTCTTTGATGACGGGAAATCCTGTCTCTTTTAGCCAATGAAGGTCTCCGGTGACCCTGAAATAATTCCAGAAAGCGATCCCGACATCAGCGGTGATGTGGTGCTCGAAGGTACCTGTCAATGCCCAGGACGGTGTTGCTTCTTCGCCGGTATCATCCGATTCCCAGGGGAACATGGCTCCTTTGTATCCAAAATTTGCAGCCTTTTGTCTGGCTTTTGCCAGTCTGTCCCATCTGTAATCGAGCAGAGATCTGGCAATCCCCTGATTGAAAGCCAGCAGGGGCGGAAACATCCACAATTCGGAATCCCAGAATATATGCCCGTTGTAGTTGAGTGAGGAAAGTCCCATTGGTGCAATGCTAAGACGGGAATCATCGCGTGAAAAAGCGTACAGGTGATAGAGGGCCAGGCGGATGTCGTGCTGGGATTCCAGATCTCCTTCTATTTCAATATCACCCTTCCATAACTCTTCCCACAGTTTTCTGTGCTGGGCGATAACCTTGGATTTGTTTCCCCTCATCAGGAAAATGGTCATCCTTTCCGACTCATTGACGGGATCCCAAAAATCACCCGTCGTGCAAACTGCCCCGCACCAGGCAAAATGGTACGCTTCACCCTTCAGTAATTCCTTTTGAAATTCCAGCTGGTGACAATAGGCCGATATTACTCTGTGTTTTAGTTCGGGGAATTCGTGACTGAAAAGAAAGGCAGCAGTAGTGGCAAGCGTATGTTTTCCGAACTGGCTTTTAGCCACCGTTTGCAACAGAGGCATTTTAATTTCATTGTCTTTTAATATCCGGAACGAGGGATCAGGATCCTTATATTCCTGAGGACATAATAAAATGCCGGCAACCGAAAGGTTGACATTTTCCGAAGCTTTCACGGAAACATCCAAAATACCGGTATAAGGCATTCCCCTCAGCGCGTATAGGGTATATTCAATTGCGGCTTTATTCCTGTATCTGAATGACGTAGTCAGGGATGCCTCCTTCAGGTTGAAGGTCTGTTGCCAGTCGGATATTGATTTCTCATCCACAGTATCACCGTCAATAACCATTGCAAGGTTGGCAAAATTAATGCCTTTCAACAGCCTGCTTACTCCCTTTTCTGATTCTTTTTCGTAAATAGTATTCAAGAAAATGGATTCCGCCCGGAAGGGCTTTTCAGAAGGCATGATGCCAATTCTGCCGGACGAGAGTGAAATACCCGTATAATTATTTCTGCTGTTTACCGCAATTTCCCACGGAGATGCCTGATGGCCCTGATTGATTGAACGGGCAGACAGGGTGAAAGTAGTACACAGGAATAGGAATGATATTATTTTATTCATGGATTGATAATTAATTGTTATGCAACGGTCAGGCATTTCCCCAGTGATTTTCTG
>CAYWTT010000064.1:0-12356 GCA_964461245.1 uncultured Prolixibacteraceae bacterium
ATTTGCAGAACAGACCTTTACCTGGAGACAATTTGACTAAATCAAGGAAGAACAGGGTAAAGCCGCAGCAGAACAGGCACTGGCCCATGCAAAATCTTTGCATAAAGTAATCATCAAGGATGTGATCACCGATGCATTTTTGCAGGAGTCGCTGCTTCATCCCCTGGACTATTCCGTGATAGCCACCATGAACCTGAATGGGGATTATGTATCGGATCAACTGGCTGCCATGGTAGGTGGTATTGGTATCTCTCCGGGCGCAAATATCAATTACCATAACGGGTATGCCATTTTTGAAGCCACTCACGGAACGGCTCCCAATATTGCCGGAACCGGAAAAGCCAATCCGGGATCCCTCATCCTTTCAGGGGTGATGATGCTGGAATACCTTGGGTGGAATGAGGCGGCCGAGCATGTATACGATGCACTGGACCATACTTTTTCGCGGCGAAAAGTTACTTCCGATCTTTTTGTTCATATGGAAGGGGCAACTCTGCTTTCCACAGAGGAATTCGCAGAAGAGATCATTGCGAACATGCACTGAAAAGATAAAAGATTGAAAATCAATAAAACAATTAAAAATCAGAACTATGGAATACATTAAAAACAGGTTTTTCCAGAAAGCCAGCAAATGCGTGACCGAGTATCAGCGTATTCGCAAAGATTACGGCGACAAGGTAATCGGACAGGTTACCATCGACCAGGTTCTCTCGGGGCAGAAGAGTATTCCTGCCCTGGTAACCGATACTTCCAAACTCGATCCCAATGAAGGAATCCGGTTCAGAGGATTTACCCTCCCCGAGTTAAGGGAAAAACTTCCAAAACTCACCCCCGAGGGAGAACCGTTGCCGGAAGGTTTGTTTTACCTGATGCTGATCGGTGAGATCCCAGAGATCGACGATGTAATGAACATCTCCCGCGACTGGGCAACCCGCTCGGCTGTACCTCAACATGTATTTGATGTGATAGATGCCATCCCCAAAATTGCCCGCCCAATGACGATATTCAGTACAGCCATCCTCTCCATGGCCACTGAGTCGGTTTTTCAGAAAGCTTACAGGGCGGGAGTACATAAAAAGTTCTATTGGGATTTCATGTACGAAGATGTGATGAACCTGATAGCCAGGCTTCCCCGCATCGCTGCCTACATCTATCGCCGGCTTTATCACAACGACCATCATATTGAACCCAACCCGACTCTGGACTGGGCCGGTAACCTGGCCTATATGATGGGGTTCGACAGCCTGGAAGTAAAAAGACTTTTGCGTCTTTACATGGTAATCCATGCCGACCACGAAGGAGGCAATGTATCAGCACACGCCACCCATCTGGTAGGATCAGCCCTGAGTAATGCCTATTACTCCTTTGCAGCGGGTATGGCAGGCCTTGCCGGCCCCCTGCATGGTTTTGCCAACCAGGAGGTGATCCACTGGATGTTTGAAATGATCGACACGCTGGGGACCGACGAGCCCTCCGATTCCCAGATCGCAGGTTACATTGAAAAAACACTGAAGGAAGGACGTGTGATTCCCGGTTATGGACATGCCGTGCTGAGGATCACTGACCCCCGGTTCACCGTCCAACAGGAATTTGCCGAAAAATATGTCAAGAACGACAAACTAGTGAATCTTGCCAACGCCATTTACCGGGTAGCTCCTCCCATCCTGGATGCCACCGGAAAGATCAAAAATCCCTGGCCCAATGTGGATGCATATAGCGGAGCCCTTTTACACCATTACGGGATCACGGAATACAATTTCTATACCGTACTGTTCGGCGTTTCCAGAGCTTTGGGTGTACTGGCACAACTGGTGCTTGACCGGCTATACGGAATGCCGATCGAACGTCCCAGTTCTTACCCGCTCTCCTGGTTCAAGGAAAAAGCCGAAGGGACCAAGGAGGGATGCTGAATCTTTGATCGAACATAGTGACTGATTAATATGAAATTTATCAGGAACCTGAAAATATACCTTATTCTGACCATCATCCTGATGGTAGCCATACTTCTTATAGCCGGCAAATACATGGTTGCCGGACTTGCCGTTTTCGGCGTGGCCGGAGTGGTATATGCCCTGTGGGAGCTGATCATTAAAAATAAAGACCAGAAAATTGATGAGCTGGCTGCACTGGTTGAAAAAACAAACAGCCAACTCACCCGGTTACAGGAAGAGAACAATGATTTGAGAAGCCACAGGCTGAACATCACTGAAATCAGAAATTTGCTTGACCTGGGATTGTTACAGGTTAACACCAACTTCACCCGTACCTGGAATGAGCAATTTGAGCAGGGGAACAAGTCTTTTCATTTTATCGGTGCCCTGCAGGTGAAGATCATTGCCCGTTATGGAATCGACCTGAAGATGATGAGGATCAGATTTCTGAAAGAGAGGAATGAAATTCAGGTAGCTGAAGTACAACCACGGTTTTTGTCATTCAATGATTTTGATTATACCTGGAAGATCGCAGAAGTGATGGAGCACAAAAAGCCCTGGCTGGGCTCCCAACACTGGCGCAAATCGGAGGAGATACAGGGATTGGTAGGTCAGATGAAGGAAGATTTACGGGTTAAAACACATCAAGAGGTTAAACAGGGTCCGGAAGAGCTGGAATGGGTCCTGGAACCGCTTAAACAACAGATTTATTCCACCATCCGGTTGATTTTCGGTTCACCCTACCGGACGGTAAGGATCATAGAACATTCCGATGATTCGTTTGTAAGTCTGGAAGAGTTTACCAATTCAGGTCAGTCCGATGATTTAAAACTACTTCCGTTGGAGTGATATTCAGGTTCAGATCCTGATTTTCCACAAAATTTTACCGCTCTCCATATCCAGGCATACTCCATGCAGCATCCTTACCATGATAAGTTTTTTACCTGCCATATCAGCAAAGGCAAACCTGAATTCAGGATTCCCCTTTGAAAACACCTCCTTGAAGATATCCGTTTCTGAAGCAGCCGAGGGATCAAAGAAGAATCCCGGGATCACGGTGCTCCATGATTCCCGTAAATGATTCCCATTCAACCGCAGTTTGGTAATAATCGCCTCGGCATTTTTTGCTGTACCGGCCCTGTGAAAGACAAAAAAAACCGAGGAATCAGGCGATAAAAGCTGATTATATCCAACAGCCTGACCATCTATAATCAGCTCCCGCCTCACTTCTTCCATTCTGCTGATCGCCGATTCCAAGCGGTATTTCCAATTGTTAAGTGCAAGGAGGGTATCTCTCTGAAGAGATCCCCGGGAGGGTCCGTTTCCATTGTTCATGGAGTTCAAACGGATAATGGAGGAATACAATACCTCAGCCTCTGACATGTTTGCCGATAAAATGGAATCCATTTTTTTCAATATCCTTTCCGGGTGACGATCAACCAGGAATTTACCATCAAGAAAGGAAAGGTCCGGATTAAGGATTCCATCCTTCCCATAAATGATTTTCCTCAAGTCACCGGAGAGAGTTAATCTGGGTTCAGGAAAGAAAACACTGGTCTCAAAAATCTGGTCATACCGGGGATCGAACAATTTGTATTCCCAGGTCACCCGTTTTGCTTCCAGGGTAGAAGTGTCAAGAAGATACCTGAATCCCTTATTATCAGTTAAGACCACACTTTGGGTAATGTCATTAAACTGGAAAAACTGCGGTAGCCGATACCACTCGGAAGTGGCCAGATTGTTCCTGAGATCCGGGTTCCGGCCGAATATGGAATCCTGTGAAATTCTGATCTCCAGCGTCCCGGGATCCAGTGAATGGATACCGTCGCGGGCAGAAAAAAACCACAGGTTCCCCTCGGAACATCCCAGAAATACAATTGGCTCCTTTATTTGTCTTCCGGTTTTTTTTCGCGCCACCAAACTTCCGTCAGCCAGATTGTAAACGGAAATCCGCAGTTCGTTATATCCGGTGATGGTCGTCATTCCTCTGCCACCCTCCTTCGAGGTAGCCTGAAACACCGCTTCAAGCATGACAAGGTAATCGCCCCCGTCCGAATGATACACGGCAGCTTTCAGAATATCATCTGCCTCTCCGTTCATCACAGATTTATAAAAACAACCGGAGAGGAGGAGAGGGATGAACATCAGGACGAACAGTTTTTTCATGCTTACATAGATAATTCCGAAAAAAACCGTCCAATAGGACCCTTAATTCATTCCGGGAGGTAATCCTTCGTTTAAATTGGCAATTTTAACGCTGTCCACCAGGTACCGGGTCTCACCCACCCAGGGAAGAATGCCATTCTTTTCCTTATAGTGAATTACAATGTAATCCCCCTGGATCTGGTTCATCTTTCCCGCGACTGATTCATCCTTCACTGAAAATAAGAATTTTTCGGAGGCAATGGCTATATTGGTGCTGGACCTGACACTGCTGAGGATCATTTCTCCTTCATATGTCTTAAAAATCGTTCCCTTTTTTGAGAACTTCTGAAGCAGTCCGGCACGGTAACCTTCACTATAGGTGAAGAAATACTTCCAGTAAATGAACGATCCAATCAGTATCACTGCTATCAGGATGCCCCAGCTTACAATCTTTTTCATAATTCAGACAAAATGGATTCTGATAACAAACTTAATGTAAATTCCTTAGAATCTGAAATATTGTATTGAATATATGAAGAAAACTATCCGGCATCATCAATATTTCGGTGGTACTCCTGAAGGGATCTCACCTGGTATTTTCCGTTTCTCCTTTCTTTAATACCCATTGTAGCGGCCAAAGCAGCCGAAGTGGTGGTAATGTATGGTATCTTGTATTTAATCGCGTTTTTCCTGATATAGGAATCATCGTATTCGCTTTCTTTACCGGCAGGGGTATTAATGACCAGGTTGATCTCCCCGTTTTTAATTGCATCCAGGATGTTAGGCCGGCCTTCGTGCAATTTCTTGATCGTTTCCGATGCAATACCATGTTCTGAAAGGAATAGTCCCGTCCCAGAAGTGGTAACGATCCTGAAATTCATATCTCTGAAATTCCGGGCAACTTCAAGAATTTTATGCTTATCGCGGTTGGCAATGGTGATCAGAACCGATCCTTCGACGGGCAGGGGAACCTGGGTGGCTTCCTGTGACTTAAAGAAAGCCATACCGTAAGAATCGGCCATTCCCAATACTTCACCTGTCGAGCGCATTTCCGGTCCCAGCAGGGGGTCTACATCAGGGAACATGTTAAACGGGAAAACAGCCTCTTTTACACCAAAATGGCTTATTTTCCGGTCTTTAAGACCGAATTCGGATAATTTGCGGCCCAGCACAAGCTGAGTGGCAATTTTTGCCATGGGTATGTTACAAACCTTGGAAACCAGCGGAACTGTCCGTGAAGCCCTCGGATTGGCCTCCAGAATATATACCACATCCTCATAGATAGCATATTGAATGTTCATCAGGCCGACAACATTGAGTTCAATGGCAATTTTCCGGGTATAATCCCTGATGGTCTCGATATGTTTTTCGGTCATCACCACGGGGGGGATCACGCAGGCTGAATCGCCCGAATGGATCCCTGCATATTCAATATGTTGCATGACTGCCGGGACAAAAGCATCGGTACCGTCGGAGAGGGCATCCGCCTCTGTTTCAATGGCATCTTCCAGAAACTTATCGATCAGCAGCGGACGGTCAGGAGTTACATCCACTGCTGCAGCCACATACTGGATCAGCATCTCTTCATCATTTACGATCATCATTCCCCTTCCTCCCAATACATAAGAGGGTCTCACCATCAGCGGATAACCGATCCTGCCGGCAATCTCGACAGCTTCCTGGAGGTTGCTGGCCATTCCCGATTCGGGTTGGGGAATTCCCAGCTTTCTCATGATCTGCCGGAACCGGTCGCGGTCTTCAGCCAGATCGATCGTTTCGGGGGTGGTTCCCAATATTTTTACACCGGCAGCTTCCAGTTCCATGGCAAGATTCAGAGGCGTCTGTCCGCCAAACTGAACGATCACCCCATCGGGCTTCTCCTTCTCATAAATACTGAGTACATCTTCGGCTGTCAAAGGCTCGAAATAGAGTTTGTCAGAAGTATCGTAATCCGTGGAAACAGTTTCAGGATTGCAGTTCACCATGATCGATTCATAACCTTCCCTGCGTATGGCAAAAGCAGCATGCACGCAACAGTAGTCGAATTCTATTCCCTGACCTATCCTGTTGGGCCCGCCTCCCAGTACCATGATTTTCCTGCGCTGACTGGATCCTACCTTATCAGCTACATTATAGGAGGAGAAATAGTAGGCTGCATTTTCCACTCCGCTGACCGGCACGGGTTCCCAGGCCTCCTCCAATCCCAGGCTTTTGCGCTGATCTCTGATCGCCTTCTCAGGTATCTGCAGCAACCTGGCCAGGTACTTGTCAGAAAATCCGTCTTTTTTGGCCTGTACCAGAAGATGGTAAGGCACGGTACTTCCTTTGAAAGCGATGATCTTCTCTTCCAGTTCCACCAATTCTTTCATCTGCTCAATAAACCAGGTTTTGATGCTGGTTCTTGCCGATAATTCCTGAACGGTGGCTCCCTTGCGGAGGGCTTCATACATGAGAAACTGTCTTTCACTGGAAGGAAAGCTCAGCATAATCATCAATTCCTCCAACGATTTCCTGTTAAAGTCTTTGGCAAAGCCAAGTCCGGCACGACCTATTTCCAGTGACCGGATTGCCTTCTGAAGAGCCTCCTTGTAATTTTTCCCGATGCTCATCACCTCGCCCACAGCCTGCATTTGGGTTCCCAACTTGTCTTTCAGCCCTTCAAATTTCTCAAAAGCCCACCTGGCAAACTTTACAACCACATAATCACCCGAGGGAGTATATTTTTCAAGCGAACCGTCACGCCAGTAAGGAATTTCATCCAGGGTCAGCCCACCTGCCAGAAGGGCAGACACAAAAGCGATCGGGAAACCGGTCGCTTTGGAAGCGAGCGCGGAAGACCTCGAGGTCCGCGGATTGATCTCGATCACCACTACCCGGTCGGTTTTCGGATCATGGGCAAACTGCACGTTGGTACCCCCGATCACCCCGATAGCTTCCACAATGTCGTACGAATAACGCTGCAAACGTTGTTGCAACTCTTCAGAAATGGTCAGCATGGGAGCCGTACAGTAAGAATCTCCAGTATGAACCCCCATGGCATCCACATTCTCAATAAAACAGACTGTGATCATCTGATTCTTGGCATCCCTGACCACTTCCAGTTCAAGTTCTTCCCAGCCCAATACCGATTCCTCGATCAGCACCTGGTTCACCATACTGGCAGAAAGTCCCCTGCTGGACACAGTCCGCAACTCCTCCACATTGTATACCAGTCCGCCACCAGTACCCCCCATGGTATAGGCAGGACGGATAACCACCGGATAACCCAGTTCCATGGCCACCTTCTCCGCATCTTCCACATTGTTTACGGCAGTGCTCCTGGGCATTTCAATACCCAGACTGTTCATCATCTTTTTAAATGCAACCCGGTCTTCGCCTTTTTCAATGGCCTCCACATTCACCCCGATGATTTCCACTCCGTATTTAGCCAAAACCCCCTTCTGCGCAAGCAATGAGGAGAGATTCAGGGCAGTCTGCCCTCCCAGATTGGGCAACAGGGCGTCGGGCCTCTCCTTCTTGATGATCTCTTCCAGCGCATACTCATTCAAGGGCTCGATATAGGTTATGTCTGCCATTTCCGGATCGGTCATGATAGTGGCCGGATTGGAATTGACCAACACAATCTGATACCCCAGCGAACGGAGCGCTTTACACGCCTGGGTTCCGGAATAGTCGAATTCGCACGCCTGACCGATAATGATCGGCCCTGATCCGATGATAAGTACTTTGTGGATGTCGTTTCGTTTAGCCATTTTTTAGTCTGTTTTGAAATTTTTCCGTTTTGAAGGTGCAATTTATAAATTCCTGACATTGATGGGTGAGAAATCTCACTCAAAAAAAGATTTCTTAATACCAGACCTAAGATGTAACATTCATTTTGATTTCAAGTCTTATGTGAAAAAAGAATTCTGATTGCAAATGAAATTCACCATTATCCTGCTGTTGATTCTCCCGGTTATCATGGCGGCTGCCCAAAACAACGAACGTAAAACCTGCCAGGCAGTGCGTCTTTCCGGCGAAAGTCCCGAAATTGATGGTAATCTGGATGAACCTGTATGGAAACTGGCAAAATGGTTTGACGGATTCGTCCAGCATGAACCGGTAGAAGGGGCAGAACCATCCCAACAAACCCGATTCACCGTGCTGTACGATAATTATAACGTATACATCGGGATGAAAATGTTTGACACATCTCCCGACAGCATCATCAGCCGCCTTACCCGGCGCGATCAGATTGACGGAGATGTAGCTGGTATTGAGTTTGACTCTTATGATGACAAACGTACTGCATTTGCATTTGCCGTGACTTCGGCAGGGGTTAAATACGATTTTATCGTAAGCAATGACGGTAACAATGAGGACAATACGTGGAATCCGATCTGGTGGACAGAAGTGTCTAAAGACTCCCTGGGTTGGTATGCCGAGATGCGGATACCCCTGACCCAACTCCGTTTTGAAGAAGGAAAAGTACAGGAATGGGGCTTTGAAGCCGTTCGTTATCTTTTCAGAAAAGATGAAACTTCAATGTGGTCTCCGATTTCCAGGAAGCAGGCCAGTTTTGTTTCTCAATTCGGCAGAATAACCGGGTTTGAAGGCATTGAATCGCGCAATATTGTCGATATTATGCCTTATATGGTAGCCAAAACCGAGCAGTTCGAAAAGGAAGCCGAAAATCCTTTCCGAAGCGAAGGTCATCAAAACGCCCCTAATGCAGGGTTGGATGCCAAAATCGGCCTGACCAACTACCTAACCCTTGATATGACGGTCAATCCTGATTTTGGGCAGGTAGAAGCCGATCCCTCGGAGGTCAACCTCACTACCTATGAAACCTTCTTTCAGGAGCAGAGACCCTTTTTCATTGAAGGGAAAAACATCCTGAATTACGGATTGAACTTCGGGGATGGCGATCTGGCCGATGAAGGAATGTTCTATTCCAGGCGGATCGGCCGGTCACCCCATTATTCACCGGAGCTGCAGGAGGGGCAATATGCCAAAATCCCCGAATTTACCAGCATACTCGGAGCTGCAAAGATTTCAGGAAAAACGGCTACCGGATGGTCGGTCGGTCTTTTGGAAAGCATGACCAGCAAGGAATATGCCCGGATCAAAGGGAACCGGACCGATGATAAGGTTCCGGTGGAACCGTTCACCAACTATGCCATCGGAAGGCTCCAGAAAGATTACAACGATGGGAATACCTGTATTGGCGGAATGCTCACGGCAGTGAACCGGGCACTTAAGGAGGATGAGCTCGGCTTTCTCCACAAATCGGCCTACTCCGGTGGATTGGATTTCGTTCATAAATGGAACAACAAAGACTGGGAATTCGATGTCAGCCTTTACGGGAGCCGGGTTGCCGGCAGCAAAGAAGCCATACTCCGAACCCAGGAGTCGTATACTCGTCTTTTCCAGCGACCGGATGCAGCAGATTACCTGGGAGTTGACTCTACACGGACATCACTTTCGGGATACGGGGGCAAAATAGTCCTGGGAGAATATGGTGGCAATGTGCGCTTTTTGCACGGGATCACCATAAAATCTCCCGGACTCGAGCTGAACGATGTGGGTTATCTGCGTGAAGCGAACCATATCCTGCAGGTCTTCTGGATGGGCTACCGCACCTTTAAACCCGTTTCTATTTTCAGGGAACTGTACATCAATATGAACCAGTGGACGGAGTGGAATTTTGGCGGTGACCTCACCTCGCCCGGAGGGAATATTAGTTTCAACAGCTCATTGACCAATTACTGGTACCTGGGTTTCGGAACCAACATCAACGGCCGTTCCATCTCCTGCAGTGCCCTTCGGGGTGGTCCGTCCCTGCTCCTGCCGGGATCATACAACGGATGGTTCTTTTTGGAAACCAATGAACAGAAAAAACTCACCTTTGAATTAGAAACCTCTCTTAACCGGAGTTTTGAAAAATCCTATTCCCGCTATGACGAATTGGAACTTGAAATAGCCTACCGCCCTTTCAACATGTTGAAATTCTCCCTGAATCCGGAATATGAATTCAGCAGAACCCGCCTCCAATATATTACTCAGTCCGAAATCAACGGTATCCACCGCTATATCTTCGGATCCATCCGGAGGAACACCCTGAGCACCTCCTTTCGCATCAACCTGAACCTCTCCCCTGAGCTTTCCATTCAGTACTGGGGACAGCCATTTATCGCCTCAGGAAAATACAGCCATTTTAAAAAAATCACCGGGTTCAGGGCTGAAAAACTGACTGACCGGTATCAGGAATATACTCCTTTTGAAATACGATATAATAAGCTCGCTGAGACCTATACTGTGACAGAACAGGATTTCGGCTCCGTGAGTTTTGATCAGCCCGATTTCAATGTGAAAGAGTTCCTCTCCAACCTGGTGATCCGCTGGGAATACAATCCCGGATCCACCCTCTACCTGGTCTGGTCACAGAATCGCAGTTCCGACAATAAAGACGGCAGCTTTGATTTGGACCGTGATATTGACCAGCTTTTCACCACAAAAGCACATGATGTTTTCCTGGTGAAACTTTCATACCGGTTTGGAAGGTAACCGGAGTCTCACCCACCTGATGCCAGAATCCTTTGGACCAGGGACAGAACAAATGCCAATGCCAGTGTAGCCATCGAGAATTTCATTGACCTGAAAACCAGCGTGGTATCACCCTACACCACCCATAATTTCGGGGAGACAGTGGTTTTTATTTTGTGGCAAATCCAAATTCTTTTCCTGTCACTTTTACCCTTCCGGAAACCACCTGGGTTGTATATGCATCGGCCTTTCCCTTAAATCCGGGCTGCTTCCCACCCATCGTGACGGTAAACCAACCGGGTTCGATCACCCTGGCATCTTTGTCGTTGATAAGGGATAACTGCCGCGGATCGAGTTTGAATTCCACCACCTTTGAGTCACCCGGATTCAGAGTAATCCTTTCAAAACCCTCCAACTGGCGGACAGGACGGGGTGTGGAAGCTTTTTCATCGGTCAGGTAAAGTTGAACCACCTCATCCCCCGCCACCTTTCCGGTATTGGTAACCTTGACCGATACTGACAGCGGCTGTCCGGCAACCACCTTTTCAGGTAGTTTCAGGTCACTGTATGCAAAGGAGGTATAGCTTAAACCATACCCGAAAGGATATAAAGGTTGGCCCGTGAAATAACGGTAGGTGCGGTTTTTCATGTCATACTCCTCAAAAGGAGGAAGCTGGTCAACCGATTGGTAATACGTCACCGGCAACCTGCCAGCAGGATTGTAGTCACCAAACAGCACGTCGGCTACGGCATTCCCTCCTTGCTGCCCTGGATATCCTGCCGACAGGATGGCATCCACATTATCACTGGCCCAATTGACCGAAAGGGCACTTCCGTTGAGCAAAACCAGAATAACCGGCTTGCCCGTGGCTTTGACGGCTTTCATCAGCTCTTCCTGGGTTTTGGGGAGATTCAGATGCGTACGGTCCCCACCCGAAAATCCATCCACTTTGATGGACATCTCCTCTCCTTCCAGGCGTTGCGACAATCCGAGCACCAGGATCACCACATCCGATTGCATCGCCAGATCCACTGCATTTTCCTGCAGATCAGGATCGGGCAAGGCCCATAAAAGCCGGGCGTCACCGTCACCAAACCAGTTTTTATATTCATAAACAAATTTGTATTTCTTTCCGGCTTCCAGTTTCACCTCTTTTTCATGTTGAAAGGCATGATGTTCAGAGTTGTGCGATAAAATCTGCTCGCCTTCCAGCCATATGTGAAGGGTCGGCATTCCCCAACACCCGATCTGGTAAATCCCGGTAACAGGCGGAACCAGGTATCCGGTCCATCGGATGCTGAAATTGTCATCCGGAAGTTCAGGTGCCGGAGATCCGGATTCCCAATAGAAATTGATCTGATCGTCATTTCTAACAAAGGCAGGATCGCCCTTGAGTTCCGCATTGGCAAAATACTCACCCGTGACCCCTTGTTTCCCTTCTGCATTCATCAGGTAACAGGAAGGTATGGGATGGAGGTTGTGTACACCTTCCGCCAGGTGAGAACCTTCGGCAAAAAGAACCTTTGTCTCAGGTTCCAGCTTGTTTTTCAAACCTTCCAACACCGTGACAGGGTGTTGGGGAATTCCGTTGTAATTTCCCAGTAAGGCTTCCCAGTTATCGGCATTGGGTCCTATCACAGCCACGGTTTTCAGCTCTTTCGGTAAGGGCAGGATGTTTTTGTCATTTTTCAGCAGAATGATGCTTTCCTGCGCGGCTTTTCGGGCAAGGGTGTTGTTTTTATCCGAACAGTTCA
>CAYWTT010000065.1:0-12349 GCA_964461245.1 uncultured Prolixibacteraceae bacterium
GCACGGGATCGCCGGGCCGGTAAGCCTTCACCGCTTCAGGCAACACCAGGATGTTCAACCCCTGGTTGATGGCCGACCGGAAAAATATCCGGGCCACGGATTTGACGATCACGGCCCGGATGCCGAGACAGGTGAACCCGACAGTAGGGTGTTCCCTTGAACTGCCGCAACCGAAGTTTTCACCGCATATGATGATATCGCCTTTTTCTGCTTTCTCCGCGAAATTTCTGTCGAAGCCTTCCATCAGGTGGGGGGCAATTTTCTCCGGTTCCGAGCTGTTGATTGCATAGGTGAGATTTCCCGCGAACATCTGGTCGGTGTTCAGGTTGTTCACCTCCCTGTAATCCCACACGCCGTTGAACCGGCGGTTGACATCCGGGGGTATTTCAAAGGTGGTTGTTTCTCTCCTGTTGAAATTACAACGGTATCCTTTCCCTTTTGGAAGGGAGGTGATCTTGCCTTCCAGGGCGGATAAGGCGACCAAGGCAGGTGAGGCAAGATAAATGGCTGCGTTTTTGTTACCCATTCTCCCCGGGAAGTTACGGTTGGCGGTGGAAATCACATTGATTCCGTCGGCAGGGATTCCCTGACCGGTACCCAGACAGGGACCGCAGGAGGGAGAGAGGATATTGGCCCCGGCTTCCACCAGCGTCTGGATGATCCCTTCATTCATAGCCTGCAGGTATATTTCCCTGGATGCGGGGATTATCAGTAATTGGACTCCTTTGTCCACCTTTTTCCCGCAGAGAATGGATGCAGCAATCCGCAGGTCACTGAGCCGGCCGTTGGTACAGGTGCCGATCACGGCCTGGCCGATGGGCGTGTCTTCCACTTCATCTGCCGCCCTGACATGGTCGACCTGGTGCGGACACGAAACCACCGGGAAAAGATTTCCCAAATCAATGGTAATTTCCCGTTTGTAGATAGCCTCCGGGTCGGCCCAGATTCCGGAGAAATCTTCTTCCAGATGTTTTTTCAGCACCTCATCCGGAGGGAAGACGGCGTTTTTAGCTCCCATTTCCGAAGCGAGGTTGGCAATGGTCATCCGGTCGTCGATGGTAAGCTGCTTCACTCCCTCTCCATGGAATTCGACCGAGAGGTAATCGGCCCCATCCGCACCGATCATGCCTATAATATAGAGTGCCAGGTCTTTGGCATACACGTGAAGGGGAAGCTGCCCTATCAGGGTAATCTTCAAAGATTCGGGGACCCTGAACCAGGTCTCTCCGGTTTTCCACAGACCGGCGGTTTCAGTGCGGTCGATGCCGGCGGCAAGGGCGTTAAAAGCTCCGGCAGTACAGGTATGGCTGTCGCTGCCGACGATCAGCATACCCGGCCGGGCATGCCGGGCCATCAGCTGGTGGCAAATGCCCTCACCCGCATCGTGAAATCGCCGGATCCCCGATGAGCTTACAAAATTTCGGATCTGCTGGTAGTCGTTGGCCAGTTTGGCATTGGTGGGCGGGGCATTGTGATCGAGGGTGATCATTAGCCTCTCCGGATCAAACAGTCGCTGCCCGTTCATTTTTCTGAAGATCTTTTCAATGCTGGCTGTATTGTCATGCGATAGGATCAGGTCGGGTTTCCTGAATACGATGCTCCCCACCGGGGATCCCAGCACTTTTTCGGCAAATGTCTTACCTTTCATTGATTTACTGATTTGTCACAATTTGCAACCCAAGGTTTATCGCTTTTCATTCATTTTCCGGAGCAGGTCGCCTGCCTGGTAAATTTTCATCTGCACTTCTGAGAATGGATTCAGGTCAATCTCTTTTCCCGTCTCAAGGTTTTTCATTACCGATTTTTCCAGGTCGATCCGGACCCTGTCTCCCTGGCGGAGTTTCAACTCATTCAGCCTGTCGGAAGTCAGCACCGGAAATCCTGCGTTGATGGCATTCCTTTCGTAAATGGCTCCGAACGAACCGGCCACAATGGCTTGGATCTGCAAGGATTTGAAACAATCGACCGCCTGCTGGCGGGAACTACCTGCCCCGAAGTTCCGGCCCGTGACCACGATATCCCCCGGTAGCGCAAGGCTGGGGAAATTCTCCCAGCCTTTCAGGTTTCCGAAGGTGTACCGGCCCATTTCCGCAACTTGGGTGATGGTCAGATGACGGTTATGAAAAATCATGTCGGTATCGATGTTATCTTCCGGGATCAGCCAGACTCTTCCCTCCAGGAGCATGGGTTTGCAGATTTTGTCGTACGGCACTTTTTTAGTGACCGGTTCAGGGCGGGAAATAACCGGGAAAAGGGATGGCAGGTCCGGAATATCGCGGGGAGTGGTGATATGGCCTGCAATGGCTGAAGCTGCGGCAATGGTCGGCGAGGAGAGGTAGACATCGCCCTTTCCCTGTTTCCCGGCAAAATTGCGGTTTCCTGTGCTGATGGTCACCTCACCCGGCCCGTTCTGACCCACCTGTCCCGAAGCGCACCCGGCACACCCGGCGTTGCTTACCAGGGCTCCGCTGGCCTTGAAAATCTCCAGCAATCCTTCCTCCAGGCATTCGTTCCAAATTTCATCGGTTGAAGGAACGATCTTCAACACAACACCCGGGGCTACTTTTCTTCCCTTCAGGACAGCCGCGGCAGCACGCATATCTGCCATCCTGCCGTTGGTGCAGCTGCCGATAAATGCCGAATCGATCTTTCTGCCTTTTACGTCTGTCACGGGAACCACTTCATGAGGTTTGCCGGGGAGGGATATCACAGGGACAAATGAAGCCAGGTCAAGGGTGTATTCCCGGACATATCGGGCTTCCGCGTCTGCAAATACGGGTGAGAATTCATGTCCCGATCGTTGATAGCAATAAGTGATAATCTCTTCACCTGGGGTGAAGAAGAGAATAATGGCTCCCATTTCAGTGGCCATGGAAGCAATGGTAATCCTTTCGTCAAGGGTTAGACGGTCCACCTCCTCACCCCCGATTTCCACGGCATAACCCAATAGTGTACCGGCTCCGAAATGCCGGAGCAGGTTCAGGATGATATCCTTCGACGTAATCTCTTCCGGCCGTTTTCCTTTGAGCGTGATCTTTACCGTTTCCGGAACTTTAAACCATACCGATCCTGTGGCCCAGGCTGCCGCAATGTCGCGGTCACCCATTCCCTGGCCGAAGGAGCCGATAGCCCCCAGAATATTGGCGTGTGAATCGGTGGAGACCAGTGTGCTTCCGGGAACCGCCATGCCCCGGTCAATAGCCAGGTGGGTTCCGATACCGGCATTGATGTCATAAATCCCGATCCGGTTTTCCCGGGCATATTGACGGCAGGTCTGCTGGTTGGTGGCGTATTGCTGGTCGGAACCGGTGGGATTGCAGTCAAAAGTGAACCAGGTTCTGGAAGGATCGGCCACCTGCAAGCTGTTCTCCATAATATTCTTTACTACGTTGGCCCCTCCGAAATCGCGGGCCAGCCTGACGTCAATGGTAATATCCACGATCTCCCCGGGAACAACCTGTTCCCTGCCGCTGTGAACCGCCACTATTTTTTCAATGATGGTCATATAATCCCCTGTTTAATAAGTATTTTGTTTTTGATCACCTGATCCCGTATGTGCGTTCAGGTGATTTCATCAAAGCCTTGATTTGAAGGGCAGAAAGGTCATGAAATCGGCATGGTGGACGATACTGGCTTCCGTAGAGCGTTTCACCAGGTTTCCTTCATCGGCATGGGCAGCAATGATGTGGCATACTTCCGGGGGAAGACCACACTGTTCTGCAAGGGACACCCCGCTGAAGGGATGGCGCAGGTATTTCCCGTAGCTGCACTGTACCGGGTTCCCTTTTTCATCCAGCTCATATTCAAGCAGTTTGCCTACGTCTGCCAGAATGGCACCTGCGATCAGGGTATCCATATTCACCGGAAGTTCCCCATGATACATTTCCGTGACGGTTTTTCCCGCTTCGCGGGCAATATGAACGACTGAGCGTTTGTGCTCCATGAAGGTGACCTTCAGGTCTGGTCCGCACAGCAGGGTAAACGGGATACGGTGCAGGTCGGCCGGTGTCAGCACACTACGCTCCAGCGCCAATTCCCACACCCGTGCAGTTTTTTCCCTAAGGTCATGGTTTTCAATCCATGACAGCTCGGGCCATAATTCATATATTACAGGATTCATCATAATCTGGATATTTGGAAGGGGACAGGAAGCTGCCTGTCCCCGTTTTAATTCACAGGCAAGGGTTACAGCCCATTGATAATGGCATCCGTCATTTCCCGGGTTGAGGCGGCGCCTTTATGCAGTACATCCGGGCTTCCGGTCAGTTTCATCATGTCATAAGTCCGGACCTTGCCTTCAGCCACCACCCTGGCAACCGAATTTCTGATCCGGGCCGCCATCTCTTTTTCATCCAGGTAGTCCAGCATCATGCAGGCCGATTCAATCATGGCGATGGGATTCACGATGGGAATGCCGTAACCTGCATATTTGGGGGCAGAGCCGTGGGTGGGTTCGAAGACAGCCACTCCCGTATCGGGGTTGTACTGGGCGCTGCATGCAAATCCCAGTCCGCCGATCAGCCCGGCAAAGGCATCCGAAACAATATCCCCGAACATATTCCCGGCCACAATCACTCCGTATTCTTCCGGATTTTTCGTGAGCCACATCATCTGCGCATCTATGTTGGTATTCCAGAGCTCAATCCGGGGAAACTCCGAACGCTGCATTTCCTGTGCCATTTTGTACATCATCCCGGAGGTTTCCCTGACCACGTTCGGCTTTTCACAAAGGGTAACCGAGCGATAACCGTATTTTTCTGCATGGCTGAAGGCGGCATGAAGGATCCTTTGGGTCATCTTTTTGGTGAAGATCCGGGTGGAGACCGAAATCTCCTCTTTAGGGCACCATCCAAAGTTCTGCCTGAATTTCGGATGGGTCATCAGGGCATCATAAACCTGTTGCGGGGGGTTGGACCATTCCACTCCTCCGTACAATCCTTCCGTGTTCTGTCTGAAGATGGCCACATCCACTTTCGGTTCCTCAATCTCTCCCGAGGCACCCCGTCTGATGAAGTTAAGCGGATTTCCGGGATAGGATTTGCAGGGACGAAGGCAGATGTCGAGGCCGAAATGCTGCCTTAAGGTTACGATCGGACTGGCATAAACCAGTCCTTTGTCTTTCAGTTGGGGAGATAGTTCAGCCATTGCCGCATCCTTGGGTTTGGAAGTGATGGCGCCAAAAATTCCGGTTTTGTGTTTCTCCAGCAGGTCAATGGTGCGTTGAGGCAGGGGATCTCCCTCCCGGCACCAGAAATCCCAGCCGATATCTCCTTCTGCATATTCAGCCTGAAAGCCGGCTGCATCCAGCACCCTGAGTGCCTCCTTCAGTACAATCCGGCCAATTCCGTCGCCGGGTAGGGTTACGATGGTCCGTTTCGTCATAATCTATCAGTTGATGGTTTTTGGTTTGCTAAAGCGTCAGGTGAACCCGAGGACAGGAAAGAGAAGCTTTCCTGATTATTCCGCCACCTGTCTGACCACGTCAATCACGGTTCCGTCGACCCATTTGATGGCAGCTACCACCTTTTCGGTAAACCGGGGTTTCTCCGGTTTGCCGCATATGGCTTCTGCTTCTTCCTTCAATTCATGTATGGTCTTAATGGGTAATCCCGATCCCTGCACCCTGGCGAGCAGATCAGTCCGCAGGGGATTTATGGCAATTCCCCGTTCGGTCACAATCACATCGATCAGTTCTCCGGGACCGCAAAGGGTGGTGACCTCATCAACTATTACCGGGATGCGATCCCTGAAAAGGGGCAAGGCAATAATGGTGTTCCTGGCAAAAAGACAATTCTGCCAGCCGCCGATGCCATGAAGCAACAGCCCGTCGGAATGGGTGACCACATTTCCGTTGAAGCGGACGTCAATTTCGGTTGCGCCCAGGGTAACCACATCGATCAGGGAAGCAAAATTTCCTTTCGAATGATAGTTATAAATATTGTGAAGGGTGAAGCTCCGGTGTTCACGGTTTTCGTTCAGTGACCTGACCGCCTCAGTGTCAAACACCTGGGCGTCCAGGATATGCTGCATGGTTCCATCTTTCAGCATATCAACCATGTATCGGGTGGTCCCGCCGAACCCGGCCCTGATACTCCAGCCTTTTTTCCGCATGATCTCATGCATATACTCAGCGATGGCGAGTGAGATACCCCCAGCTCCTGCCTGGACGATGCACCCGTCGTAAATGATGCCGGTTAGTTCACAGAAGCGGGCGGTCAGCTCGGCAATGATCAGGCGGTCGGGACTGCGTGTGGTCTGGGTGGTGCCGCTCACGATTTTCTCAGGCTGGCCCAGTTTTTCCACCGCAACCACAAAATCCACCTCGTTGCCTTCAATCTGCATGGGAAGGCAGGGAAACGGCACCAGGTTATCGGTGACAATGATCACCTTGTCAGCATACCGGGCATCTGCATCGGCATAACTGAGCACTCCCGTGGCTGAAGGGCCGGTAAGGCCGTTGGCATTTCCGAAGATATCGGCCGCGGGTGCTGCAATTATGGCGATGTCGATCCTTACTTCTCCGTCCTGAATGGCCTGAACCCGTCCGCCGTGTGAGCGGAGCACTGCAGTCTTTTTCATCTTTCCCCGTGAGGTGAATTCTCCCAGCGGACCGTTCATGCTTCCCTCGATCCAGTCAAGGGTCCCGTCTTCGAGATAGGGGATCAGATGGGCGTGACAGGGGAAAGAGGCGGAGGGGAACCACCGTAATCCTTTAATACCCAGTTCATGGGCAATGTCGAAAACCAGATTGGCGATGTAATCACCGTCCCGGAGATGATGATGGGTGGAAAGGGTCATCCCGTCTTTCAATCCTGCCCGGAGCAGGGCTTCTTTCAGCGAGGGGACCAGTTTATTTCCGTCGGCTGGGTAATCAGTACAGGAGGAGACCGGGGGATTGTACTTCCTGCCGGAGGGTTTATACTTACCCACCCCCATGAAAGGAATTGCCGGTTCTCCGTTTATGGTGGCCGGAACGCTCCGTCCCGCGGCATTAATAATCCAGTTATCCTTCATAATTCTCCCTCCATGCTTTATCGGTTAATCCGCTTTGAATGGCCAGGTCAATGGTGTTCTGGGCTCTTTTTACCACCGGTGGATCAACCATTTTGGTTCCGACAGTGACGACTGTCTTTCCTTCGAGAGCCGCTTTTTCAAATGCCCAAACGACTCTCTTTGCTTTTTCAATCTCTTCAGGTTCCGGATCGAAAGCACAATGAATGGTCGGGATCTGACCCGGATGAATACAGCCCATTCCCTCAAATCCCATAGTCCGGGATGCCCTTGCTGTCTTGAAAAGCTGCTCGTCGTTTGTGAAATCGGAAAATACAGAGTCGATGGGTTGTACCCCTGCTGCCCTGGAGGCATTCACAATCACGCTTCTGGCATAAAAAGATTCCGTTCCTTCAGGTGTCCGTTGTGCTCCGATATCCGCTGTATAGTCTTCCAGACCGATGGCCAGCGCAGCCACTGTGCCGGTCGCGGCGGCGATTTCATAAGCATGGTGCACGCCGGCGGCACTTTCAATGATGGGCATCAGCCAAATATCCGTGTTATTCTCACCCAGGAGTGCAGAGATTTTTTCATTCACAGCTTCCACAGTTTCTGGTGATTCGCATTTTGGGATTAAAATCAGGTTCAGAGGCTGGCCGACAATCATCTCCAGATCCTGGAAGCCCAATGGCAACTGGTTAATCCGCACCATTTTCTCCGCATGCATCCAATCATTGTTCCGGAGTGCATTTCTGACCAGCAGTCGAGCTTCATCCTTTTTCTCAGGTGCCACCGAATCCTCCAGGTCAAGGATGATCCCGTCGCTCCGGTACAGGCCTGCATTGATGATCAGCTTGGGATTGTCACCAGGGAGGTATAGCCGGCTTCGGCGTCTTGCATGCCGCAGGGTGGGGTAAATATTCCCAGGAAGTAAGGGAAGCAGAAAGGATCTGTCGGTTTCCGTCAACTGTCTGATGGCAGCCTCGACACGCGCAGCAATCACATATGGTAATGCCCCGGTATCCTCAATCTCAACTGTTACATTCCGTATACCATAGAATTGTAAAATATCTTCCACCAGCATACGGATCGATGTTCCATATAAACTTTCCACCTTGCTTTTCAGTACGATCCGGCAACCGGCTTGCTGATCCGGAATAATCCTGACAAAGCAATCAGAGCGGACGGAGGGTCCGCAGTATCCGGCCATTCCTTCCATTTACAAATGGTTTTAGTTTCAACTACGGGTAAAAATACGGAATATCAACCTGCCAAAATATGAGTTTAAGCAGGAAAAGATAAGGATGGAGGAACAGGAATTCCAGTTATTTCCGGTAGAAATTCATTTTGTCCATATAGTCCCACACCCGGGGAGGCACAAAATACTGCATGTTTTTACCAGCCCCGACCGCCTCCCTGATAAAGGTGGAAGATATCTCCATCAACGGCGCTTTGACGATCCGGATATTTTCATGGACGGGAAAATCACCGGAGGTGATCCCGGGCCGGGGATAAACCAGAATAGCGTGGTTTCCCAGAATTTGCCGGTAATCTTTCCACCTGGTGAAATGGGCAAGGTTGTCGGACCCCATGATCAACAGGAAGGTATGGTCGGGAAATTTCTCTTTCAGGTGAGTCAGCGTTTGTATGGTGTAAGAGGGTTTGGGTAAACGGAATTCCACGTCGGAAACCCTGAAGCGGAGATCACCTTCCACAGCCAGCCGCACCAGCTCAAGCCGGTCATAATCCTTGAGGAGGATACCCCGGTCTTTCAGGGGATTCTGGGGTGAAACCACAAACCATAACTGGTCGATTTCGGTAAACTCCGTCATAAAATTGGCTATCGCCAGATGCCCGATATGTGGCGGATTAAACGAACCGAAAAATAAACCCACTTTCAGCCTGATTTTGGATGGGGGCAGGAGGATGTTGATCAGATCTGTCATTCGGGTTGGCTATCTTATAAAGTTACTTCTTCTTTCCGGACAGAAAATCGCCCACGATCACTTCAGCCTCTTTCAATGCCTTCTCTAGATCATCGTTTATCAGAACAATGTCAAACCGGGGGGCAAATTCCAATTCATAGGATGCCTTGGCAATGCGTACAGCGATTTTTTCTTCAGACTCGGTGGAGCGTTTTCTTAACCGCTCACCAAGTGCTTCAGCTCCGGGAGGAGCAACGAAGACCGATAAGGCCCGCGCTTTATAATACTCCTTGATATGAAGCCCTCCCTTCACATCCACATCAAAAATGACATTCTTTCCTGCTGCCAGGAATCTCTCCACTTCGCTTTTCAGGGTTCCGTAGTAAACTCCGGCATAAACCTCTTCCCATTCCAGGAAATCGCCCTGATCGATTCTCTTTTTAAATTCATCTGCGGAAATGAAATAATAATCGGTCCCGTGACATTCGCTGCCTCGTGGTTTCCGACTAGTGGCAGAAACGGAGAATTCCAGGTTAAAGGGTTGTGAAAGCAGATGCCTCACGATGGTGGTCTTCCCGGCCCCTGAGGGAGCTGAAACGATGATCAGTTTACCCGTGCTTTCCGGTCTCAGCTTCCTTTCTGCGCCGTTTTTCATTTATATTGTTCCTTGTTCTTTTGTTTATGGTTTTTCTGCTTCAGTCCGGTATCTTCAGAAAAGAAACCGTATTTTTTACAAAACATTGAGCACCTGTTCCTTGACCCTTTCCAGTGCGTCTTTCATCTTCACCACGATCCGCTGGATGTTGCTTTCATTGGCCTTGGAGCCGATGGTGTTTATTTCACGACCGATTTCCTGGGCTATGAAGGAAAGTTTACGGCCATTCGATTCGGGTTCAGCCAGTGTTTCCAGAAAATAACTGCAGTGATTTTCCAGCCTCACTTTTTCTTCATTGAAATCAAGCCGCTCAAGGTAAAAGATCAGTTCCTGTTCAAAACGGTTTTCATCCACGCTGCCATTCAGCCGCAAAGATTCCAGGTTGTCGGTCAGCCTGGTTTTAATATTTTCAATCCGCTGCCTTTCAAATGGTTCGATTTCCTTCCGGAGCGCCTGGATATCGTTGATATTGTTCCTGAGGTCCGTTTCCAGGGCTTTCCCTTCCTGGATCCGGAACTGATCAACCTGAAGCAGTGCTTTTCGGATATACGTATCCAGCATCTGCCATTCCTCTTCCCCGAGGGTTTCATAGGTGACTTTTACTGTATCGGGAAGCCGCATTACCACCTGGAGCAACCGCTCATTCACCGGAAGTTTCAATTCCCGGCTGAGGCTGCTGAGCTGGGTGAAATAACTTCTGACAACGCCGTCATTAATGACGGCATTACCACTTTCACCCACGTTTTCGACATAGATGCTGAAATCGATCTTGCCCCGCACCAGAATTTCGGTGATGTCACGGCGGATATCAATCTCTTTTTCCCTGAAAAGTTGCGGAATACGGCTGCTGATATCAGCCTGTTTGCTGTTGAGGGATTTGATCTCGATGGTGACCTTTTTATTGTTGATTTCAAATTCGGTTTTCCCGAATCCGGTCATTGATTTTATCATATTCGAAAATTTCCGTAAAAATAATAAATGTTTCTTACCATTTCCGGATCGGAAAATAGTGCTGAAACAGTCATTGGCTGTGCTTATATTTAATTGTCTGAGGAGGCCAGGATGGCCTCCATGTAACTCCGGACATTCATGCTGAACTGACGCATCTGCCCGGCTATCATGCCGGTCAGGTTATCCACGGCTTTTTCTCCTTTTTCTTCCATAATATACTGGACCATATCCTTCACTCCGGGCAGGTTGTTTGCCTCCACCGAAGGATCAGACACCATTTTCTCCGGTATGTTTTTTTCCAGGATTTTATCGGCCGATTTTGCCCGGGATGCCGATTCGGCAGTGGCATAGTCAAGGAGGAAACTGTAAGAAAAGGGCATAGTTGCTTCCGGATTTTTCAATGCCTGCAGAAAGGGATGTGGCGTGTCGTCTTGTTGAAGGGCTTTCAGTAGAACCTGGGACTGGAATTCCTCAAAGGCGGTATGGCGGTTTGAAACCAGCTGAACTGCATTATCCTGGGCCCTCGGGGATCCCATCATTGATTTCAGGCTCATCCAGATCATACGGGTGTTGCTTACTCCGGGCAGGGGTTTCATATGATAAGGCATGGATACATCGCCCACATAGTGCATGCCCCAGCCCATAAAACGCCAGCCCCAGTAAGGCTGATGATGGTGGAAAGCGAATTCGGAAAGGGCTTTGTACAGAAAAATGCGGTAGTCGAGATGGGTGTTTTTCAGAAATGCTCCGAAGGTATACAAAATCCCCGCTTCGTGGAAAAAACCCATATGAAACGGTGCCTGGCTGCTGTATTCCAGATTGGGATTTCCGAAAGGCTGGTTGCCGAATCCGTAAGTTCTGCCGTACGGAGTACCATTGTCGGTAAACAAGCCCAGGTCGAACCCGTAATCCGGTTCATCACTGGCCGTATAAAGAACCTGAAAAGGGGAGGCCAGCTCTCCCTCCTGCAAGGAAACATAGGTGATCTTCTCCATGAATCCGACCTCTTTCAGGGTTGTGAGGTCAGTCGGAGATATTTTCATTCTGCTATTTTCCTCTTTGCCAGGAATCAGGGAGAGGTACAGCGGAATTTTGGAATCCGGGTTTATCCGGATGGCAGAAAGGAACCTGATCAGGATATCCTCTTTGTTTCCTGTGGCCTTAAAAGCCAGGGTATCAGGACAGGCAGCATAATGAGGCAGGTTTTTACGGGACCAGGACTCCTGCTCTGCAAGAAAAAGGACCAGTTCCTTTTCTGTCTCAACCAGGAAAGTGCGCAGATTTTTAGCTTCCACAGAAGCTGCTTTCCCCCATGCAATATGATCCTTCAGTGCGGGATAAACCATCATCTGGTGTCCCGACCACGCCGATACTCCGGAGGTGAAAAGGAGATTCAGGAAGATCCATAAAAGTGAAAACTTAAGCAGGAATGAGATTTTCATATATCTTCTTGTTTTATGATCCATTTTTCAGGGTCAGGCGATTATTCCCGAACCGATCAGTTCATCGCCTGAGTACCATGCTGCAAACTGTCCCGAAGTAATTCCCCTTTGTTCTCTTGCAAAAATAAACCAGGCTCCCTCTTCTCTGAGGTGTAATACGGCCTTTTCGAGGGGTTGCCGGTAACGTATCCGCACATCGAAGGATCGTTCTTCTCCCGGGTCCATTTTCAAATCTTCCCTGATCCAGTGCATATCCTTTCCCGGGATGAAAAGGCCGGTACGGAAAAGTCCGGGATGATTCTTCCCCTCGCCCACGTATATAATATTACGTTGCACATCGGTGGCGATGACGAGAATGACCGAGCCGCGCTCGGCCTGCGGCTTCG
>CAYWTT010000066.1:0-12226 GCA_964461245.1 uncultured Prolixibacteraceae bacterium
AAGGGCAATCAGTCCCCGGTTAATATGCTCAGTTTGTACATCACCGGCCCATGTACAATAGGTACTTCCTAAAAATAAAGCTGCCAGTAAAAGAATCTTGCTATAATGTGTAATGTTTTTCATACTATTACATACAATTGAATAAATATCTAAAATTTTAATTATCATAACCATATGTATATCAAATACATAGCCGCATTTGATTACAAAAACCGCAAGGGATGTCCCGACAAATCATATTGAAAATCACAAAATTTTAATAATTACTTTTTTAGTCCTGTTAAATCCGATTCAACACGAATATTCCCACCATCATTGATGATTTTTGCAATAAAGTCTTTTCCCAATTCCGTATTGGAAGATGTCTTCAGCTCAATTTCCTTGCCTTTTGCCGAATTTTCAATCAGGACCATTTCATTATTTTGCTCGAAAATACAGCCGTGGATATTAATATGGGTTTTATAATAATCAGGGACCGTATTTTCTTTCAAATATTCGGGAAACGCCTCATTCCCTGAAAATACCACTCCTTTGTTTTTGAGCCTTGAATTAGTAATTGTAATCATATTTACCGGCGACGAAACCTGCACCAGCGGGATATCTTCATTGTACAATACTTTTATATTGTCGAGAAATATATTTTCCTGAACAGGCACTTCTGCTCCGTAATAATATGAACGATTATATCTTCCCATATCAATCTGGATACAAAACGGGACCCTTGGCTTTTCAAGTTGGATATCCCGGAAAGTAACGTTCCTGACTCCGGCCGTGTATGAAATCTGCTCCTGTGTCATTACCCAGGTTATTCCATCCAGCACTTTTGACCCTCTTTCAAAATCAGGTTTTGTTACCGACTCATAAAGTGTTCCGTCGGGCGGCATCTTTACCCGGTATATTCTCCCGTTTGAGACCACAGCATCCGATTGCTGGACTTTCATGCCCTTTTCCCAGTCGATCCAGCCACCTGCCAGCATTCGACAGAAAAATCCTACGGTTTTGTCCTGGTTTAAATCGTAACAATTTTCTATTAAGCCATCTTCAATCCATCCTAATTCAGGATTTGAGGTCGAATAGTCCTGGGCGTTGAGTGCAATTGCATCATCGAAAGTTTGAAATACTCCATCCCTGATGGTAAATCGTTTACCGGGCCCAAAATGAATGCCATCTTTTTGCCCCTTAATGATCACGTCCTCAATAATTACATCTTCGAACCGGCTAACCTGTAGGCAATATTGACAGCCTGTAAGATCGTAGCATCGTAAACCCTTAACCTTTAAATCCTTTACATATGAGAATCCCAAAACGCCACGCAATCCTAAAACAAGGTCAGAGCAATTATCCACGCCATTTACGATGACATACAGTCCTTCTACGGATATGTGTTCATCATATGATTTTGTAAGTGCTCCCTTATTTATTATGACCTGTGCAAAAGCTCCCTTTTCATTTACCTTCTTCAGTGAAACCCCATTCCCAAAAATCAGACTTGTATTGCTTCCGATATAAAGGGTAGAAGCAATTTTATAGATCCCCGGTTGGGAAACGACAACCGTTCCACCTTTATCGATTGCTTTTTGCAGGGCTATTGCATTTTCAATGCCACTTGAGCCGGAAGACAATCCAAATGTCTTGGCATCAGTAAATTCCGGTGAGTTAAGGGAATGCCCTGAATTTACCGGATTGGTTTTGGTAGCACCCCATGTTGATAATCCGGAGGCCAGCAAAACGGATATAAGAAGAATTCTGAAACTCATTTTTTTAATTTAACGGGTTTTATCTATTTCTGATTTCTTTCAAATCCTTTAAAAGAATCATTGCATCTGGTTTTCTATTTTATCGGTCATCTCAAATTCAAGCAAACCTCCATTTTTAATATCGTCGTATTTTATGGTGTTCGATTGAATTGCTTTTCCATTCAGGCGTACCGCCTTGACATATTTATTTTCTTTGGACAGGAGGAGCGCCCTGATTTCAAATGTCTTTCCCAGGGGTAGTTTTAACGATACCCGGTTTGCCTGAGGAGCCCCGAGCACATATTCCCCCGACACAGGATCCACCGGATAAAGGCCCATGGCAGAGAACAGATACCAGGCCGACATTTGCCCGCAATCGTCATTTCCACACAAACCATCCCTTGCCGGTAAGTAATATTTGTCGAATATTTGCCGGACAATTTCAGCCGTTTTATCCGGCCTGTATGCAAACGTATAAAGATAGGCAATATGGTGGCTGGGTTCGTTACCCTGTGCATACAAACCGATCAACCCGGTCACATCAGGAACCTGAACGTTACCGGGAAGTTCGTTGGGATTAATAAAAAACAGGGAATCCAATTTTCCCAAAAACGATTTTTTGGAACCGAAGAGGGAAATGAGTCCGGGCACGTCGTGCTGAATATGCCAGGTCCATTGCCAGGCATTGCCTTCGGTATAATCACCTCCTTGCGATTCGCTGGTCAAAGCAAAAGAATGGAACGGAGTACGCCATTTCCCTTTCGAATCACGGCCCCGCACCAGCATAATCTGAGGATCGAACAAATTCTTGTAGAAGCCGGCACGGTTCGTGAAAAATTTATACTCCTCCTCTTTTCCCAATGCTTTCGCCATTTTAGCCACACAATAATCATCATAGCCCGATTCCAGGGTACGCGACACGGATTCTGAAGCGCTCAGATCAAACGGGAAATAGCCGTACCTGTCGTAATTTGCCCAATCTGCTTTTGTGTGCTCCCAGGTCTGGGCGTGTTTTATGGCTTCATAAGCAAAACCAGGGTCAAAAGAGGTGTCGCCTTTCAGATAAGCATCCACAATCACGGGGATGGCATGATTGCCGATCATACACCAGGTTTCATTCAAACCATATTCGTTGGTGGGTAAAAGGCCTGTTTGCCGGTGACGCTCCAGCATCGATTTAACGAATTGGCTGTTTTCGCCGGGGAAAAGCAGGTTCAAATATGGATGCAGTGCCCGGTAAGTATCCCACAAGGAAAAATTTGTGTACATACTACCTTCGTTACTTTGATGAATTTGCCTGTCCCAACCGAAATATTTTCCATCCACATCCGTTATCAGGTTTGGCATCAAAAGGGCATGATAAAGAGCGGTATAGAATGAGATTTTCTGTCCGTTGCCGATCGGATCAATATCCGCCTTCGACAGATAGTTATTCCAGGTTTCAGTTGCACTTTCCCTGACCCGGTCAAAATTCCAGGATGGAATCTCGCTTTCCAGATTCTTTAATGCGCCTTCTTCTCCGGTGTTTGACATTCCTATCTTTATCAAAAGAATTTCATTGGAAGCCGTTTTAAAGGCTACGTGCATTTTTGTCTTTTCTCCTTCAACATGATTGCTTGATGCAATGACGCTATCTTTCCAGACCGTTGTTTCCCCGATCGGTTTTGAAAAGCGGGCAGCAAAATACCAGGCATGATCTTTCACAAATCCGTGCGATTTCCGAACTCCGACAATGGTAGAATCATTGACGACACGGATGGAACTTTCATAGGTTTCGTCGCCTATCCCGTGGGCCATATCCAGGATAACGCCGGCATCGCAGGCTGCCGGATAGGTATACCGGTGAAATCCCACACGCGGGGTCAGGGTCATTTCCGCCTGAATTCCATAGTCATCCAAAACGGTTTTGTAATAACCGGGCTTTGCGATTTCGTTTTCGCGTTTGAACCGGGACCGATAGCCCACATCCGGATTTTCGTTGGTGCCTGCATCAAATTTTACGCGGCCTGTGACCGGCATAATCAGAATGTCGCCCATTTCGGCAGCTCCGGTGCCGCTTAAATGCGTATGGGAAAATCCCATCACCGAAGTGTCGGTGTCCCGATAACCGGCACAGTATTCCCATCCTTTAATTCCGGTATCGGGCCCCACCTGGATCATTGAAAAAGGCAGGGAAGCTGCAGGATGGGTATGACCAGTATAGGCTGTGCCGATAAAAGGATCCACATAATCAGTCAACGGCTTTTTCAACTCATCGTGATGAGAGGAACAGGCAATCAGACCGGCAATAACGAAATTGTAAAATAATATTTTCTTGATTTTCATAATCTGTTTATAATAATGTATTCAACCATGCTCTGAATTATCCTTTTTTCCGGAATATTCTTTGTCCCGGGACCAGAATAAGCGGAAAACCATCTCCTTCATAATACAATTCCAACCGGTCATCATTTTCATAGTTATAATATTCCAGGCTGACAGGAATCAAACCTTTTTCCAGCTTTACCGTCGCTGAACTGTTTGAGTATCCCTCCGGATTCGTGTGGCTGAATACGAGTTCCGAGTCGATATATAATCTGTAGCCACCTCCTGACCATAGCCGGAAAGTGTAGTATGCAGCGGTGTCGATTTGCAGCCATCCGTCAAAACATATTCCGATGTGGGTTTTATAATGATTTTTTAACGCAGTTATTTCAGGACTTTTCAAACCTGGTTCATAACATATGCCCGTTGCAACGGGATGCAAGCCTTTCAAAAAGGGCATTTTTTCAGTTCCCGGCAAATGATAAAAGGAATAACCAAGCCCGTTCCCGGCCCTGCTGCTAACCACCCTGTATTGCGCGGCAATCATCGGGCTTTCCCCTTTATCGCTGAATATTTTTGCATTGACGATTGCAGCTTTTTCTATAGTAAAAGGTCCGGCATACCGTGCCGACTGCCGCGTGGGCACTGTCCCGTCGGTGGTATAACGGATTTCGCCTTCAATCCCTATGGGAAGTTTGATTTTCACTTCTGCCACTGTATCTACAAAAAGACCCCCATTCACCGTACTGATTTCTTTTGAAATAAAAACAGGAGGCGGCAATATTTCGGGGCCTTTATAAAGATTGTCCGGTTCTTTAAACCCCTCATAAGCAGCCTTAACCGGTCGTCCCACCCATACTTGAGGCGCTTCCAGTCCCAAGGCAAAAGCCACATCGGCCGCCAAATCGTACTTATATATTTGTTGTTTTATGTGATAGCCCTTTTTGATTCCCTTTCCTGCATAAATAATGGGAGTAGTCAGTTCTTCATAGAAATTTCTGCCGTGGGCATAAAATATTCCACCGTGATCGGAAACGACCATAATCATCGTTTTCTCGCTTATTCCGGCTTTCTTTATGGCATTGACGATCGTACGGACATCGTCGTCGATTTCGTGAATGGTTTTCAAGTATTCGGCAGACATATGCCCATTTGAATGGCCAGCACCGTCCACATCATCCATTTGTATAAAAACAAAATCGGGCTTTTTTTCTAATATATATTGAGCCGTTTTCGTGGCGGTTTCACGTGCGTTTTTACAAGCTTCATACCGACTCATGCACTCCACTTCCAGCATGGTTTGAACCAAATAATCCCACTGGCTGAAGCAACCTGTCTCCGCATCGGGTTTCTGCTCGCGAATCACGCTGAAAATATTGGGAAAGATTTTGTTTTCAGAGGTGGCCACAGGCGGAAATATATCAATGTTTCTCTTCCAAGAGTTATCAATCACACCGGTAGCGTCGGGGCCGGCACCGCACAACATGGCATTCCAGTTCGGGGCGCTGACTGTGGGCAGCACACAACGTACCTTGTAATTGTAAGCCCCGTTTTGCAGCAAACTGTCCATACATGGAACTTCCGCTTCCAAAAATCCCTGTACACTCATGCCATCTATCCCAATGACTACCACGTGTTCAATGCCTTCGGGATATTTATTCCCCTGGTGACATGCGACTAATATCATACAGGCAAAAACCAGCTCTATTCCCGTTCTGAATGCTCTTTTAATATTACCTTTCATATTTGTTATTTACGTTACTGTCTGATCTTGAAAACTAAAACCGATCGTTGCTTTATGAATTAGCTGGACCGGTTTTACCTTAGGTCACTGATTCAACAGGGGTAAAGTAATTTTCGACGGATGTTCAGGTCCAAGATAGATTGTCTGTACCGCTTTCACACTTTCCTTTGCGCTAAATGCAGGCTCTTTTGTGTTTAAACTCCGGTTATACCTTGGGAACCAACTGGAAGTAATGACAATCCGAAGCTTGTGACCCGGATTAAGTTGGTAACCGGTAGGCCAGGAATCCAGCTCCACTTTGGTTATCTTATTGTGATCAAAAACTACTTGTTTGCCCCCCTCCTGGATGTTGACAATGGTATCGTTTGGAAAAACATCCTGTATCAGGATCACAAAACCGGTTTTTTGAACGCTGCTTTTCACATATATGGATGCTGAAACGTTCCCCAGCAGGGTTAAAGGAGCGGTAAGAACATCCGATTCAAACACCCACTGATCACTTCTGTTCGAATTTTTATTCTGTACGGCAGGACCGACATTCATCCCGATGAAATTTCCGCCGAGGCTGGGATACGGATCCTGCGGATCATAGACAAATTCCAATTGACCCGGTTGTCCTGGTTTTTTTTCAGTGATTCTGCCTTTATCAAGAAAATAGTCCGCCTTCTTTACCTCCTTGGGCGGCCACGATTCACTGCCAAAGTATTCATTGCGTTCCATGATAAAGAAATTATACTTATGGTTGGTGAAAGGGGCTTCCAATACTTCTCCTTCTTTCCCCAATATGTTTTTGGCCAGGAACCATTCCTGTAAAGCTTCCAGGTTTCCCGTTTTATTTTGCCCCCCGTATTCATTTTTGAAAGATTGGCTCCCATGGCACCAGGGGCCAATTACCATTCTGTTCCCCGGATTAGATTTCTTTTTATCCAGTGCAATAAAATCGTTGAGCTGAGTCAGTAAAAAAATGTCGTACCATCCGGCTATTGACAAAACCGGGCCTTTGGCAATGCCTCTGTGGTTAAAGGATTGCCAATACTTGTCGCGGGTTTCATGTAACAACCAGTCATTGATAGAAGGGTTATCTTTATAAGTAGAGTCATCAGCTATTGATAAAGGCAGGTACCAGTATGATTTGAATATTTTTTCGAAAGGTATGGGATTCGACTTCCGAGCGTCGACCAGCAAGCCCCAGTTGAAGGCTGTGGCCAGTGAAAACAGCCCCTGCGGGCAAATCAGGTCATATACATCAGCACCGGTCACTAGAGCGCAAACTGCATCGAGCCGGTCTGAAACTGCCCATTGGGTATAGCCGAGATAACTTCCTCCGTACCCTGCAATCTTCCCGTTATACCAGGATTGTTTTTTTATCCACTCTATCGTTTTTAATCCGTCCTCCCTTTCGTCTTTAAAAGCATAAAATTCCCCGCCTGAACTGAACTTCCCCCGGCAGTCCTGAGCAACCACCGCATATCCCTGTTTGATGAAATTCAACGCATTTCCTTTGACATTTTCTTTTTGATAGGGAGTACGTACCAGTATTGTCGGGTAAGTTTTATCCCTATCCGGTAAATAAATATCGGTAGCCAGTTTAATTCCGCCGGATGTCTCTATGGAGTCTTTTAACAGGACAAATCCATCATTTTCCTGAGATGTAGCCTGATAAAAGGCTAATAACAGAATAACAACAATCCCATAATTTCTTTTCATTGCCTTTATACTCTTAAAAAGATATTCTTTTTGTACATGTAATAGTATAACATCCAAACCAGCGTAATCCGCAATGCCGTGTGGATTACAGGTTCAATGCTTCCGAACAAAACGGTCCATCCGAAAAACCGGGAACAGACTTTTCCCACGTCGATAAACCCCCACAAGAGATAAACGAAGATGGAATTCATTCCAATAATCCGAAAGAAAAACGCCCATTTTTTCCATCCTTTGGCATCAATGATCCAATAAAAAGCAGCCATTAATATAAATCCTATTCCTCCGGCCAACAGATTGAAGGTCGATGTCCAGCATTTCTTGATGATTGGATAAAACGAACTTAAAAGAAGTGCTAAAATAATTGACGAACCGCCAATGATTAAAAGCCTGATAACTTTTTGATTGTCATTTTTTCTGACATTACGTAAAATATGTCCGGCCACACTTCCCATTAACGTAATCGCAGTTGCAGAAACAATGCACAGGATCCCTTCCGGATCATACAGCGCTCCATGCAGATGCCCGGGTATAAGTAAACGATCGATGTACCCGTTGATACAACCTTCGGGAGTAAGCACTCCGGCGCCAACTCCCGGGACAGGAACCAGTAACTGAATCAGACTATATCCTACCAGAATACCTCCCAGCCAATACAACCTTGTTTTAAACGACTTGGTATACGTCACGATCAGTGCAGCAAACATATAGGCCAATCCGATTTGTCCAAGAACCGACGGGAACCTTGGATTCTCAAATCCGTTTTGAAATACGCCATTATAGATCATTCCCAAAAGGACAAGGATTAATCCCCGTTTCACCGCTTTTTTAGCCAACATGGTTTTTGCAACTCCTTTTTCCTGTTTGGCAAGCAGGGAAAAAGGGATAGCCACCCCGCTGATAAACATGAACAAAGGGAAAATCAAGTCTTCGAAATTAAAACCGGCCCATTCTGCATGATGGAATTGATCATTAAGGACTTGCATCCACCCGGCACCCGACCAGGTTGCCAATGCAGCGATCAGGGTCCCCCCTCCGGTGATCCAGAACATGTCAAATCCGCGTAAAGCATCCAGAGAAGAAAGCCGTTCCGCTGCAATGGATGGTTTTGTTTTATTGGTCATAGGTAATTGTAATTTGGTATTTATCTGTTCAATACTTAATTTTCAGCCATCCTCATTTTCAAGCATGAAACACAATTCGATTCTATCTCATCCACACCCAGATCAATGAGACGTAAAGCTTCACTTGGATCATCCACGGTCCACGCAAGTACCTTCAATTTATTTTTATGAGCAAATGCCACGACGTCCTTGTCAATATCTGAATGCCGGATATCAAGGCCATCCAGGTTATTATCTGCGGCTTTAACTATTTTATTTTCAAGCCCTTCTTTTCCACTCAGCAGCCAATGACAATTCACATGAGGAAACATTTTCTTAGCTGCAGTAATGGTCTGGAAATCAAAGGCGATTAAACGCAGATCTTGCTTGTTTTTACTTTTTTTAATCACCTTTTTCAATAGAGGCAGACAATCTGTACCGGACTTTAATTCAATAATCAATCTTTTTCCGGATGGGATCACCGCAATTACTTCTTCCAAAAATGGAATCTTCTCGCCCTTGAATTTTTCTCCTTTAAAGGCTCCGACATCCAGCTTCCGGAGAATATCCGAATGGGTATCTTCAACCTGATAATCCATGCCTGAGGTTCTTTTGGTATTCCCATCGTGGATAACCATTAACCTGTTATCTTTCGACAGGTGTATATCAATTTCCACCCCTTCGGCCCCTTGTTCCCAGCCAAGAAGCACTGAGGGAATTGTATTTTCCGGGGCTTCCAGAGACGATCCCCGATGAGAGCTGAATTCTGTTTTCGGAGTAAAAGTATTCCCCGGCGCTCTGTTGGCATCACCTTCCTCATACACACCAACATCCGTTGGGTAATTTTTAACAGGATTTCCAAAAAAATCATGAATTTTTCCTTCCATCTCCACAGGCACTGAATGATCCAGACAAGGGGAACCGGGTTTCAACTTATATCCGTTCAGGAATGAAAGCCCGTATCTTCCGCTGCCAGGCGAAACAAACATCGGATCAGCAACTATTTTTTCCGGATCATCCGGCAACCCATTCATCCAGGGGCCAAAATAGAGATTGTTGAAAAAGCGGGTTCCGTGTTTTGAGGGTGGGAGCTTATGAAAATCTTCACTTTTCCTGAATTCAGCGCTATTCAACGAATCTCCGAGTGCATAAACGGTTCTGAACCGCCCTTGGCCTGTTGCATAGAAAATGTTGTTCCGGAAGTGCGCCCCAAGCTTTCCCTTGTCTTTCTTTCCTTTTCCTTTGCCGGGGCCGTATTCGTCGCCGTAGTAATACGTAATATCAGATGTCCCATGGTCCACGTAAAAAACGTTGTTGTGAACCATATTTTGTTCTGTGGTGTCACAGAACATGGTAACCAGCTGAGTGGGCCTGAATTGGACATCGTTTTCACTGATATTGTAACGTGCCACATTTTTATGGGTATTATCCATAATCAGCAGAAAACCGGCGTTATTCCGGCTGTAGTTGTATTGAAGAATATTGTTCTCACACCCAAAATCAAAATCATAAGCCAGACCATCGCCATTGCCCAATTGTCTGCCTGTGTGGTACACTTCATTGAATTGCATGATGGTTTCCTTAGCATGCGACATCCAGATTGCCGCGGTATGAGGCCACCATTCATAACGGCTTTCTTCTCCGGTATTCAGATAAGGATCGCCCGTGCGAAGGCAGGTTTGATCGGCAATATTGTGCTCGATCAGCCCACGATAGGCATAGTGTACAATAATCGCATCACCGCCCAGGTTTTCCAGAAAATTTCCGCGAATGACCACATTCTTTCTCCCTGTAACCTGAATGCCAATTTTGTCACAACGTTTGATGGTATTGTTCTCAATGATGATCTCCTCTGCTGCCTTGCTTATTTCAATCATTGTGCTCGATGCACGACCGCCAATTTGTCCCCACATATCATGAATATAGCAGTCCCTGATCATAATACCCCTGATTGAATCATCTTTTTCAGCTTTTGCGGTGATACCCTCGCGTCTGACCCCCAATTGAGGAGGCGCTCCACTCGTGATCTCAATCCCCTGGATTTTCCACCACGACTGATTGATGAGTGTAATGCCAGTTCCTGCTGCATTCCCAATATTTATAACCGGTTTGTTGCCTTTCCCGTAACTGCTTATGGTGATCATCTTCCCCCGCTCTCCTGAACCCAAAGGATGTAAATTACCGTTCCAGGTACCACCCGATTCAAAAAGAATAGCGTCACCGGGCTGAAAGGTTTCACGGTTAATCCTCTCCAGGGTTTTCCATGCCCTACTTTTTGTCAATCCGGTATGATCATCATTCCCTGTCGGGGAAATGTAATAGTTTTTTGCTTGACCCAGCGCAGTAGATGCCAGATGCACAAAAATCATCAACAATAAAATATTACCTGAAATCTTATTTTTCATTTTTATAGATTTTTGCATTGTAATGGTTCATACGGTGAAACACATGCCTGCCCGATGCAGGCGGGCAATATCCATGTGGTTAATCATTCCGGTTTATATTTTGTTCATCATGCTCATTTCATAGGCGATGTTAGTATACTACAGAAAATCTGTAACATTCAATCCTTGCCACGAACAACCATCTGCAATTAAGGTGTTTACTCCAATAAGCAACGGTTATTATTTACCCTTATGGGATAAAAAAGGGCGTGGCAGCAGTAACTTACCACGCCCTTGCTAACGATTAGTCAACCCTTTGGGGTCGTTATTCTGCGAAAGGAACCGTTTGCCTTACGTTTCCCAGGGTTTTAACTTCAGCGGCTGTAAACTGTTTGTCCCAGATAGCCGCAACAGAAGCATATTCCGGTGATATAACATTTTACATTCATTTAACCAATTTACAGTTAACTCAACGATTATTAAAACTCAGGATTATTGTTTGCCAGGTTTGGATTCTGTTCCACTTCCTTACTCGGGATGGACAGGAAATAATCTTTCTTGGTGTATGGTTTTTTGAGCACGTATTTTGCTTCCGTTTCACTGCGCCATTCGGTATTGGCTTTTTCTACCAGTTGCAATCTTTGCAAGTCGAACCACCGGGCGGAATATTCAAATCCGGCAAATTCAAACGCCCTTTCCCATACGACGGCGTCAATGAAATCAGATGTACTCAGACCGCTTACTGAAGCTTCTGTCGTACCCACCCCTTTATATGCACGGTTGCGCACGTCGTTCAGACATTTGTAGGCCAGGGCGTCCGGACCATCTGTACGAGCTTTGGCTTCGGCATAAGTCAGCAAAATATCTGGATAACGCATCATAATGACAGGGCGTGAGCTGTACCAGTTGGCAGTAAGTTCCATCCCGGAATTCCAATTATTGCCGGGTTCGTTTCGTTTTTCCCATTCCCAGCCGGGGGTCAAGTCGTCGGCCCACATCTTCCGGTAACAAGGATGCTTGCATTTCAGGTCAGTATATACATAATGACCTCCATTGGAGAGATAAAAATCGGTGACAAAGGTAAATTCTTTGCGTTCGCCTGCAGGGAAACGGTTAAAGAAGCCCAATTCTGCCATCATCGACTCCCAACCACTCAATTCGATCGGACGGCTTGGAAAGGGAGCCCTGACAGTGTAATCATCTGCGGTATGTTCAGTCCACATGATGACTTCGTCTTTAGGAATTGTATAT